>JBEIHO010000001.1:0-139133 GCA_040381215.1 Alphaproteobacteria bacterium
AATTGCAGGGTTCGCACGCCAGGCCCTTGCGAAAAGCCGCCATGCAGGCCCGTCAACTGCGTGATGCCGAGCGGCTGGAGCAGCTGAAAAAGCGGCAGATACTCGCCGAAGGGAACCAGGTGCGCCTTGTCGTAGGACGCGAGCACCCTGCCCTCGCCATCGATGGCGACCATGCTGTTGTAGTAGCGGTTGGTCTCACCCCGCTGCACCCTCTGCGTGCCGGTCAGCAACAAGGCCCGATCCGGCAGAAGCGCAGCCGTCGCCTCGAGCGCGCCGTCTGTTGAAAGCATGAAAAATGGCGGCGCAGCCTCCGGCCAGATCACCACGGTATTCGGCCCGAGCCCCGGCTGTCCTGTCAGCGTCACAAGCCGCTCCCAGTTGCGTATGGTCAGTTCAGGCTTCCATTTCTCGTGCTGCGGCACGTTCGGCTGCACCAGGCGCAAGCGCACGCTGTCGTCGCTGGCAACAGGTTGGTCCGGCAACCGCATGGCCCCGAAACCCCAGAGCGCCAGAACCAGACCCACGCCGCCTAGCGCGATCAGATGACCGCGCGCCAACCGCGATCCGTCGGCATTCAGCCAGACAGCAGGAGCAAGCGCGGCAACGAGCGTCAGCAGGCTGAGCCCATAAACCCCGATCACGGCGGCTGACTGGATCATCACATCCGAACCCGCCCATACATAGCCGGGAAGGTTCCACGGCAGGCCTGTCAGCACATGGCCCCTGAGCCACTCGGTCAGCGACACCAGCACCGCAAGCAGCACCACCCGCCCCGGCCCCTCAAACCGCAGCAGGCGCGACAAAAGCGCCGCCAGCCCCCAGAAGATGGCGAGGCCCGCAGGAAACAGCAGCACGACGAACGGCAGCATCCAGGCGTGCCGATCCATGTCGACGACGAACGGATAGCCAATCCAGTGCATGCCCACGAGAAACTGGCCGAACCCGAACGCCCACCCGACGACGAACGCGCTCCGCGGCCGTTCGTTGCGCGCCGCATCGAGCAGCCAGGCAAGAACCGGCAGGGCTGCAAACCAGAGCGGCCAGAAGTTCAGCGGCGCAAAACCAAGGGCGGAACCCACGCCGGCGAAGGCGGCAATAGCCAGCCTGCGGCGCCCACGAAGGCCCTGCACGCGGTCAATGAAGGAGCCAAGGCGCAACGGCCAGCCAGGCAGACTAGCCATCGGCCTCTGCTGGCACGCGCGCACGCCCAGCCTCGCTGCCCGCCGCCCCGACCTCATCCGCCGGCCTCACGACGCGCACACGGACCCGGCGCAACCGGCGGGGATCCGCTTCCAGCACCTCGAACTCGACGCCCCCGGGATGCTTGACGATCTCGCCACGCTGCGGGACGCGACTGACAAGCGAGAACACGAGCCCCGCAAGCGTATCGATCTCCTCGGCCTTCTCCTCGTCGGCAAGCTTGAGCCCGACAAGCCGCTCCAGTTCCTCAAGGTCGGTCCGAGCGCTAGCATCGAACTCGCCCGGCCCGCGCGGCACGATGCTCTGCGCCTCGTCGGTATCGTGCTCGTCCTCGATGTCACCGACGATCTGCTCGACGATATCCTCGATGGAGACAAGGCCATCGGTTCCGCCATATTCGTCAATCACCAGCGCCATGTGGACGCGGGTCGACTGCATCTTCACCAGCAAATTGACCACGGGCATCGAGGGCGGAACGAAAAGGACGTCACGCCGGATGTCCTGCATGGTTTTCGGATGCGGCGCGCCCTCCGTCTCCGGCACGGCAAGCCCGATCAGATCCTTGATGTGAACCATGCCCACGGGATGATCGAGCGACTCCCGATAGACCGGCATGCGCGAGTGCTGCGCGTCCCGGAACATGCGTATCAGGGCATCGAGGGGCGTGCTGGCCTCAACGCCAACGATGTCCGCCCGCGGCACCATGATGTCTGCAACCGTCAATTCCCCGAATTGGAGAATGTTGAGCATCATCGATCGCTCTTCGCGGGCAAGAGGCCGATCCTCGGCATCGCTCTGCTCGATGACTTCCTCGAGGCTCTCGCGCAGCTGCGCGGACTCGTCCTTGCCTTTCAGCAACCGGTTCAGGAGAGCAACGATGGCCGTAGGCCATGAGGTCGTGCGGACTTGTTCGGACGGCCTCGCACCAGGCGAAGGCCCTGCCAATGGATCAGGCACGGGCGCGGCTCTTCGGTCGGTAGGGATCAGGGATGTTCATGCCCGCAAGGATGGCTGTTTCGAGCCCCTCCATCAAGCGTGCCTCGCGGGCGCGCACATGATCAAACCCAAGCAGATGCAAAAAACCATGCAAAATCATATGCTTGGCATGGTTAACAACAGGTTTTTTCTGGGCCGCAGCCTCGCGCTTGATCGTCTCCAGAGCCAGCGCGATGCCACCAAACGGCTCTTCCGCGTCGGGAAACGAGAGCACGTTCGTGGGTTTGTCCTTCCCCCGGAAGCGCTTGTTCAGGTCCTGCAAGCGCCGGTCATCGGTCAGGACAACAACAAACTGGGCTGCCACGGCCGCTCCCTGCAACACGCCAGCGGCCTGCACGGCGCCAGCCATCGCCTTTATGTCAGCCCTCAACGTCGGCCAGGCCGTCTTCCAGGCCTTCTCCTCGATCAGAACCTGCGTGCTCACGGCCCCGCGCGTCATGCAGCTAGACCGATGACTTGCGTCCGGTCGGCCCGCCAGCCTTCAGCCGGTCATGTGCGGCATACGCCCGGACAATACGACGGACCATGGGATGGCGAACCACATCCTCTTCCTGCAGCTCGACCGTGGCCACGCCTTCGACCCCGGCAAGCACGTCCCGCGCCTCGCTGAGCCCCGACATCTGCCCCGTCGCAAGGTCAGTCTGGGTCGGGTCACCCGTGACCGCCATGCGCGATCCCTCCCCGAGCCGGGTCAGGAACATCTTCATTTGCTGCGGCGTTGTATTCTGCGCCTCGTCAAGGATCACGTAGCAATGCGAGAGCGTCCGCCCGCGCATGAAAGCTAGCGGCGCGACCTCGATGATACCCTCATCCAGCCGCCGCTGGATCTGGTCACCCGGAAGCATGTCGTGCAAGGCATCGTAGAGCGGACGCAGATAGGGATCGACCTTTTCCTTCATGTCGCCGGGCAGGAACCCGAGGCGCTCGCCAGCCTCCACTGCCGGGCGCGACAGGATCAACCGGTCTACCGCGCCGCGCGACAGCAACGTCACACCCGCAGCAACCGCAAGATAGGTCTTGCCGCTGCCGGCAGGGCCCAGGCCGAACACCAGGTCATGGTGGGTCAGTGCTTCGATATACTTGGCCTGTCCCGGTGTGCGTGCGGAAATGACCCTCTTGGGCGTCGCGAATACACCAGACCTGGCAGCCACGGACTCGGACCCGAGGCCGAGATTGATGGCACGCTCCACGTCGTTCATCGATACATCATGGCCCGCAAGCGCATAGGCGTACAGGTCACGCAGCGCCTGCGCAGCATGCGCCCGCGAAGTCGCAGGCCCTTGCAGAACCAGCCGGTTACCCCGATGCACGATGGCTATTTCAAGCCTGCGCTCGATCTCCGAGAGATGCTGGTTGTGCGGCCCAAGGATACGCGCGAGCACCGAATTGTCATCGAACTCGACTTGCGTAGCCTGACCGCTGTGGATCTGCCGTTTTGGTTTGAACGTCAAAGCTTTCCAACCTGCCTTCTGGCGATGCCGCCTGTTATTTCGCCCTTCAGGCTGTTGGGCAGGGCACCAACAATCTTCACCGCGACAAAGTCGCCGATGGAGGCCTCCGGGGCAACAACGTTGACGCTCTGCAGGTAAGGGCTGCGCCCGATCATCTGCCCGGGATAACGACCAGGCTTCTCGAGCAGGATGTCGAAGGTCTGACCCACACAGGCCTCGTAGAACCGACGCATCTGGACGAGCAACTCGCCCTGCAGGACTTCCAGCCGTCGTGACTTGGTCTCTTCCGGAACCTGCTTGCGCTCGGCAGACGCCGGCGTGCCGGGCCGTGGCGAGTACTTGAAGGAAAACGACTGCGCAAATCCGACCGCCCGGATGAGATCCATGGTCTCGTCGAAATCGGCATCGGTCTCGCCCGGATAGCCCACGATGAAGTCGGACGACAGGGCAATATCGGGTCGTGCCGCGCGGATCCGCCCGACCAGATCGACATACATGGCCCGCGTATGACCACGGTTCATCGCCTCGAGGATACGGTCTGAACCTGATTGCACCGGCAGGTGCAGAAACGGCATCAGCTTGTCGTTCGATCCATGCGCGTTGATGAGTGCATCATCCATGTCGCGCGGATGGCTCGTGGTGTAGCGAATGCGCGCAAGACCCTCGATGCGCGAGAGCATGTCGACCAGTTGGCCCAGACCGCACTCCCCGCCCGCCCCATCATCACCATGGTAGGCATTCACGTTCTGCCCGAGCAGCGTGATCTCGCGCACCCCGCACGACACCAGGTTCCGCGCCTCGGCCACGATCTGGCCAACAGGCCGCGAATACTCGGCACCGCGCGTATAGGGCACCACGCAGAAGGTGCAGAACTTGTCACACCCTTCCTGGATGGTCAGAAACGCACAAGGTCCGTCGACGTTTCGGATGCCCGGCAAGGCATCGAACTTGTCGACGGCCGGGAATTCGGTATCCACCACGCGCTTGCGGGTCTGAGCGCGCGCGACCATTTCCGGCAGGCGGTGATAGACCTGCGGACCAACCACGATGTCGATGACAGGCGCCTGCCTCAGCATCTCCTCGCCTTCGGCCTGCGCGACGCACCCCGCGACAGCAACAATCATCTGGCGACCTTCGCCCGCACGCGCAGTCTTGAGCGCGCGCAACCGGCCCAACTCGGAATAGACCTTGTCCGATGCTTTCTCGCGGATATGGCAGGTATTCAGGATGACGAGATCTGCATCCTCGGGCGCATCGGCGCGGGCATATCCATGGGGAGCCATGACATCCGCCATGCGGGCGGAGTCGTACTCATTCATCTGGCAACCATAGGTCTTGATGAAGATCTTCTGCGTCACGGCCGGCCGTCAGTCTTCGCCCTGCAAGCTGAAAAACGGCGCGACTTATGGGTGAAAGCCCCGCTGAACTCAAGCTTAATCGATCTCGCGGCCATGATGATCCTGGATCGGAGCTATGGCGATGGGCTCGTCCTCGTAGGCGGGCCCTACGGCACCCGGCCTGCCCGATAACGCATGGGTGACGCCGGCTGCGACAAGGCGCTCGCACTCAGCCGTCAATTCCTTGCGCGAGGGAAACTGGTCGATGGTCAGTGGCGGATGGTAGTGAACCATGACATCGATGGGCCCGAGGCAGAACGCCTGCCACAGGTGGGGAACCAGGTCCATGTCGCCATACCAGGCAAAGAAAGGACGAAACTCTCGCCCCATGGGCATTCCATGAAGCCGCGTGTAGGCCAGCGAAACCGGTTGCACCAGGACACGACGCTGCTGACCGCTGGCATCGACGACCATTGAATTGGCCGACCCGAGCAACGAGCTCTTGAAACCAAGGACCCGATTACCGTCGTTGGAAGTGCCCTCCGGAAACAGCACGATGGTTCCCCCGGCCTCCAGGCGCTCCTGGATCGCATCGCGCTGCGCCCCCGCCTTGCTGCGTCGCTCGCGTTCCACGAATACCGTGCGCACCAGGCGCGACAGCATGCCAAAATACGGCCACCGTCCCACCTCCGCCTTCGCGACAAAACAGACCGGCGTCACGGCAGCCAGCACCGGCATGTCCAGGTAGGATGTATGATTGCAGGCCAGCAGCACGCCCTTTTCACGACAAGGCCGCCCGAAGGTCTCGACCCGAATGCCGATAAGCGCACACAGCCCCCTGGCAAAGGCCACGGGCAGCGTGTCGGCAAGCGACGACTTGAACCGCAGCGCAAGCCACTGCGCCGGGACGAAAGTCGCCGTCAGAACAATGAACCCGACGGCAATCCCAAAACCACGGAGCGTCTGCATGAACAGCATGAGGGGCTTTACTTCCTGGACTTGGGTTTCATGTCGCCAGCCTCGGCGTTGAGCGGCACGCCGTAGAGCTCAAGCCGGTGATCCACCAGCCTGTAGCCAAGCTTCTCTGCGACAAGCCGCTGCAATTCCTCGATCTGGTCATCATGGAATTCGATGACCCGGCCCGTCTGCACATCGATGAGGTGATCGTGATGTTCATCCGGCACCTCTTCGTAGCGCGAACGCCCGTCACGGAAATCATGGCGCTCCAGGATACCGGCCTCTTCCAGCAGACGCACTGTTCTGTAGACCGTGGCAATGCTGATGTGGGGATCGATGGCAGCCGCCCGCCGGTGCAACTCCTCGGCATCAGGATGATCTTCGGCATCGGACAGGACGCGGGCAATGACACGGCGCTGCCCTGTCATGCGCAAACCCTTCTCGATGCAAAGTTTCTCAATACGGTCCATGGCTCACCAGTTCTTATCCTGACACCCTAATGCATATTACGGTCATTAAAAACCGTCTACGCCACAAGCGCCTTCCGCATCACCAGCGCGTCCTGCGCCCCGGTCGCAACTGCAATGTCGTTGTAATACGCCTTGCGCCGCCCGATCTGGGCAAACCCCGACCGCTCATAAAGCGCCCGCGCACCCACATTGCCCTCCGACACTTCAAGGAAAAGGCATGAGGCATCCATGCCACGCAAGCGCTCGCAAGCCGTCTCGAGAAGCCGCCGGCCAAGCCCCAGCCGCCGCAACGCCGGGTCCACGCAAATGGTCAGGATCTCCGCTTCGCCGGCAATGACCTGGGTCAAGATGAAGCCGCCGATCCGTGTACCGTTTACCAACACCTTCCAGCCGGCGATCTGCGGCCGCGCCAGCAGCGTTGCGATCGAGGCCTCCCCCCAGTTGTCAACGAAGGAAAGCGCGTGCAAGGCAGCAAACGTCGCAGCATCATCGACATCCGCGGCACCAATGACAATGCCATCCGTCATGCAGGAAGGCGCGCATCCGGTGCGCGCAGATAGGAAGGCTCGAGGGGATGCAGGGCAGGATCGAGCGTGGCCCCATGGCGGGCAAGGCAGACCGCATCGACATCACAAATATCCGCTTCCGGATATCGGGCAGAAACCAGGTCAAGGAATTGACGGCCATTGCCAAAAATCAGCATGGGGCGGTCGCACACCCGTGAAAGCACGCGGCCGGCCTCGCCAATGGACAAGAGGGACGGCGAAACGATCTGGCGTCCGTCTGCATCGCGAACCAGGACGTGGACCTCACCACGCTTGGCGTCCATGACAACACCGACGCGCAAACCGGGGTGAAGGACCTGAGCTTGAACAGCAAGGCACTCCAGGCTCGAAACCCCGATCACGACGGCACCCGTGGCAATCCGCAGCCCCTTGGCAAAGGCAACGCCCACGCGAACGCCCGTGAAGGCACCAGGACCCGTCGTGACGACCACGCGGCCAACATCGCTGAATGCGACACCCGCCGCTGAGAACATCTCTGCCACCAGGGGCGGCAGAACCTCGGCCTGCTGCCCCGCAGCACCTGCGACCGAACGATGGCCGAGAAGCCGCCCCTCGGCCGTCATCAATGCGGCGGAAACAGGCCCCCGGCTGGTATCAAGCGCAAGGATGAGCCCGGCACTCATGCAAAGCGGCAGGCTTCGTCAAACGACAGGCGGGGTGAGCGAGGGAAGACGCCGCTCGGATCACCATACCCGATGCAGCAGATGAAGTTCGACTTGACGCTGGTGCCACCAAAGAAGGCCTTGTCGACGCCTTCATTGTCGAAGCCCGACATGGGGCCGCAATCAAGCCCGAGGGCACGGGCCGCAATCATGAGATAGGCCCCCTGCAGGGAACTGTTTCGGAAAGCTGTCGCCTCCGCAAGCTTAGCATTGCCGGCAAACCAGCTGCGCGCGTCCGCATGAGGAAAGAGTGTAGGCAGCTTCTCGTAGAACTCGAGGTCATAACCGATGATGGCGGTCACCGGTGCAGACAGGACCTTCTGGACATTGTTGGGAAGCAGGAACGGCTTCAACTTCTCCCGACCCTCAGCCGACGTCACGAAGACCAGGCGGGCCGGCGATGAATTGGCACTGGTTGGCGCCATGCGCATCAGATCGTAGAGCGCATGGATCAGCGTGTCGGAAACCGGCTTGTCCTGCCACTTGTTCTGGGTGCGCGCCTGGCGGAAAAGTTGGTCGAGGGCTTCATCGGATATGGCGTGGGGCACGTTTTCCTCCGGAAAGAAATCTGATTGGGGATGGCAGCCAGGCACGAGGTCAGGCGGAGACAGCCTCTACGGCATTCACCTCGGGAATGTAGTGGCGCAGCATGTTTTCAATGCCATTCTTCAGCGTGGCCGTCGACGACGGACACCCTGCGCACGAACCACGCATGTTGAGAAAAACCGTACCAGAGCTGCTCTCGAAGCCGCGAAACACGATATCCCCGCCGTCGCGCGCAACAGCCGGCCGGACGCGTGTCTCAAGAAGCTCCTTGATCTGCACGACCACCTCTTCGTCCTTCGGGTCGTACTCTTCACGAGGCGCGTGGGAAGCGTCTTCACCTTCGATTGCAGGAAGCCCTTTGGTGAAATGCTCCATGATCGCACCCAGGATCTGCGGCTTGAGGGTCGACCACTCCCCTGCACCCTTTGTGACGGTCACGAAATCCGCACCCAGCATGACACCGGTCACGCCGTCGATGCCGAACAGCCGTAAAGCGAGTGGCGACTTCTGCGCCGAGAGCGCTGTCGGGAAATCAGCAGCGCCGCTATTGAGTACCGCGCGCCCCGGCAGGAACTTCATGGTTGCCGGATTGGGTGTGGATTCCGTCTGGATGAACACGGCTGGACCTCGGGTGTATTGGTTCTGGCCCGACAGATAGTTCGACTTGGCGGCAGGAACAACAGGAAGCTTGAAATTCCTGATGCTTTCCGGGGTCTTCGGCAAGCCCCGATCAGGCCAGTTCGTCGATATCTGCGTCGCTGAGGCCGCCGGGCACGATGGTAACCGGGATCGGATAGGCCATCTGCGCCTGTTGTGCCACGAGGGTCACGAGGGGGCCGGGCCCCTCCCGCCCCGTGCTCGACGCCAGGACCAGCACCATGATGTCGGGATCATCCTTGAGCAGGCCAAAGACAGCTTCACGAGACTTCCCCTCGCGCACGATCAGTTCGGGGTAGAGGCCTGATATCTCATGGACTGTCTTCGCGGCCTCATGGAGCAAGCGCTCGGCTTCGCCCAATGCCTCCTCCCGCATGGCATCCTCGACCGACCGCCAGTGCTGAAAGTCTCCGGGAGCGATCACATTCAGCAGCGAAACCCGGCCGCCGGTATGCTGCGCCCGCCGCGCCGCATAACGAAGCGCCTTCCGGTGCTCAGGCGACTGATCGACGATCACCAGGAATTTGCGCCGCCTTTGCATCGTGGCATCGGCCTGGGGACGAGGCTCGGTCATGGGTCAACTCTGCTTCCTGCACACGGGATCAGGCCATCATCGGCCGATGCCAACAACGCGACGCACATCGGCCATGATCGGATTTGAAATCGCGCGAGCGTTCTCGGCGCCCTCCCGCAAAAGCCGGTCCAGTTCGGCCTGATCGGCAAGCAGGCGTCTCATTTCGCTGGCAATCGGCGAAAGCTTCGCCACCACCAGGTCCGCCAGCGCGTTCTTAAGCGTCGAGAACTGCGCGCCACGGAACTGGTCGATGACAGCCTGCTTGGTCGTGTCCTCGAAAGCGGCGTAGATCGAGATCAGGTTATCAGCCTCCGGACGGCCCTCGAGTTCGGCCTCCGTCTCTGGCAGGGGGTGCGGGTCCGTCTTGGCCTTCCGGAACTTGAGCGCAATCGTATCTGCGTCATCGGTCAGGTTGATGCGCGAATAGTCGGATGGATCCGACTTCGACATCTTGGCCTTGCCATCGCGAAGGCTCATGACCCGCGTGGCTGGCCCCGTGATGATGGGCTCCGGGATCGGGAAGAACCCTGGCACGCCGAAGTCGTTGTTGAATTTCTGGGCGATGTCACGCGCCAGCTCGACATGCTGCTTCTGGTCATCGCCGACAGGCACGTGAGTAGCCTTGTAACCGAGGATGTCAGCAGCCATGAGCACAGGGTACGTATAGAGACCGACGCTCATCTTCTCGCTGTTCTTGCCGGCCTTGTCCTTGAATTGGGTCATGCGATTGAGCCACCCGACCCGCGCGACGCAATTGAAGATCCAGGCAAGTTCAGCATGGTCGCTATTGGCCGACTGCACGAAGATGACCGACCTTTTGGGATCCACGCCACTCGCGATATAGGCAGCCGCGACCTCTCGCGAAGCCTTGGCCAGCTGCGCAGGGTCGAAGTCCATGGTCATCGCGTGCAGATCGACGATGCAATAGACACAGCGATAGGACGATTGCAGGCGAAGCCAGTTTCGGATGGCACCCAGGTAGTTGCCGAGATGCAGGTTCCCCGTCGGCTGCATGCCTGAAAACACCAGGGAATTATGGTCCGCGCTCATCGTTCTGGCCCGCAAAGTGTGAAAATCGATGCCGCCTTATCGCCAATCCGGGCGCTGCGGGCAAGGGACCCTCAAGCCAAGCCTTGTGTCCCGGCCTTTCCGCGGCCCCGACGCTGTACCCGAATGCCGCCATCCCCGAGTGCCTCGAGGACCTTGTCGCGGATATCCTGGATACGCTGCGGATGGGTGATTTTGAGCCCATAGACATCCTTGACATAGAACACGTCCACTGCGCGTTCCCCATAGGTGGTGATCTGGGCAGAGTGGATGGAAAGCCGGGCCACGAAAAGCGCCCGCGTGAGGTCATGGAGCAGGCCGGGGCGATCGCGCCCGTTGACCTCGATGACCGTGTGCGTGTCCGAAGCCAAGTTATCGACAAGGACTTGCGGCTCGACGCGAAAAGCTTCCTCGCGCTTCCGCACCCCCTTGGCGTCGATGATCGAACGCGGAACAACCTCACCGGCCAGAACACGCTGCATGGTCTGGCGGATGCGCTCGATGACCCGCGTCTCTGTGATCGGAAGTCCGTTGGCATCCTGAACCGAGAACAGGTCGATCGCCATCCCGTCACTGGTCGTGAAGATCTTCGCATCAAGGATGTTGGCGCCGCACATCGCAAACGCGCCTGCGATCCGCGAAAAGAGACCGGGATGATCTTCGGTGTAGATCGAAATCTCGGTCACGGACCGCCGCTCGTCCACCCGCGCTGCAAGATCGAACTTGTCGGCTCGTCGGTCGGCATCGCGCATTTGCAGCGCCAGCCTCTCATGCGCATCCGCCTCGAGCGAGATCCAGAAGGCATCATAATGGCGCGCCACGGCACGCTCGCCCTCAGCTGGATCCCATGCTTTCAGGCGTTGCGCCAGGGCATCCCGAGCCATCCTGACAAGCTGCGGCCGCGCCGTCGCGCTGAAACCGCCCAGCATCTGCGCTTCAGCTTCGTAGTAAAGCTGTCGCAGCAACTGTCTCTTCCAGCCATTCCAGACCCCGGGTCCGACGGCGCGGATGTCGGCCACCGTCAGGCACAAGAGCAGCCGCAAGCGCTCGGGAGACTGAACAACGGCCACGAAATCCCGTATCGTCTTGGGATCGGACAGGTCACGCTTCTGCGCGACGTCGCTCATCACGAGATGGTTGCGAACCAGCCAGGCCACGGTCTCGGTTTCTGCCGCACCCATGCCAAGTCGCGGGCAGAGCGACAAGGCCACGTCCTCGCCCACCTCGGAGTGATCACCCTCGCGCCCCTTTGCAATATCGTGCAGCAGGACCGACATGTAGAGCACTTCGCGCGACAGGACCTTGTGGACGATTTCATTCGCGAGCGGATGCTCTTCCTTGTATTCGCCGCGCTCGATCTTCGCGAGATGCCCGATCGCCCGGATGAGATGCTCGTCGACAGTGTAGTGGTGATACATGTTGAACTGCATCTTGGCGACAATGCGCCCGAAATCAGGAACAAAGGCGCCGAAAACACCGGCCTCGTTCATCTGGCGCAAGGCCCTCTCCGCATCCTTTCGCGAGCAAAGCAACTCGAGAAAAAGCCTGTTCGCTTCAGGATCCGCGCGCAACTTTTCATCGACCAGGTGCAGGTTTCGCGTGACATGCCGCAGCGCATCGGGATGGATATCAACGCCCTTCTGGTTGGCGATGTGAAACAGCCGGATCATGTTGCATGGATGATCCCGCAGGATCTCGACCCCATCGATGCTTACGCGGTTCTGCTCGACGAAGAACCCGTCAGTCCCGGTCCGCCACCGCCCGATGCCGGGGATCATGCGCCCGAAGGACGGCCAGGACTTCTTGTTCTGCGCCTCGAGGGCCGCACAGAAGATGCGCGTCAGGTCGCCCACCGTCTTCGCCGTGAGAAAGTAGCGCTGCATGAAGCGCTCGACGCCGCGCTCTCCCGCTTCATCGCCAAACCCCAGCCGGCGCGCGATCTCGACCTGCGCATCGAAGGTCAAACGCTCCTCTGCCCGCCCTGCAACAAGATGCAGGTGGCACCGCACAAGCCACAGGAATTCCTCGGCCTCCTCGAAGGCGTGCAATTCATCGCGGTTCAGGAACCCGGCCTGCACGAGACCGGACACGTCATCAACACGATAGAGGTACTTCGCTATCCAGTAGAGCGTGTGCAGGTCCCGCAAGCCGCCCTTGCCGTCCTTGACATTCGGCTCCACCAGATAGCGGCTTTCGCCCGTCATGGCATGCCGCCTCTGACGCTCCGAAAGCTTGGCCTCGATGAAGTCATTTTGCGCGATCGCCACGATCTCGGACGCAAACCGCGACTTCAGTTCGGTGAAAAGCGGCTGAAACCCGCAGATGAAGCGCGCCTCCAGCACTGCCGTTCGTATCGTGTGATCGGCCTTCGACAACCGGATGCACTCGTCGATCGACCGCGTTGCATGGCCGACCTTCAGCCCGAGGTCCCACAGAAGGTAAAGCATGAATTCGACGACACTCTCGCCCCATGCGGTCTGCTTGAAAGGCATCACGAACAGAAGGTCGATATCCGACCCCGGCGCAAGCGCGCCGCGCCCATAGCCGCCGACCGCCACAATGGAGATACGCTCGGACTCCGTCGGATTCTGAGCGTAGAATGCATGCTTGGTGGTAAAATCGTAGAGCGCATGAATAAGCGCGTCGATATCCTGTGCGAAGCCTTTGGCGACACCAAGACCGGTGCCCCCGCCCTCCAGCCTCTCACGCATGCGCTGGCGCGCAAGCCCGAGCGCCTCCTTGAACAAGGGTAACGCCGCCCGACGCAGGCGGGAGACGTCAGCACCCAGGTCCTGAACCGCCGCGGTCAGCTGCGTACGCAGGTCATCCTTGGCGTGGGGAGCATCCATGGGTCTTACCGGGGGTTCTGGCAACGTCCCGTCAGCCTACCTGATCGACCAGCCGCTTCAACTCATAAAGAAGATCCAGCGCCCCCTTGGGGCTCAGTTCATCCACGTTCAGGACACGCAAGCGCTCCTCGGCCACGCTGTTGCGGGCGGGAGCCGTCCTGTTCGACAGGCTCGCGAACAGCGGCAGGTCATCAAGCAGCGTCTTGGCCTTGCGCCCTGTATCTCCCTGCTCCAGCGCCCTGAGGACCTCTTCGGCTCGCGCCAGCACGTCATCCGGCAGGCCGGCGAGCTTCGCCACCTGGATACCGTACGACCGGTCTGCCGCACCCTGCAGGACCTCGTGCAGAAAGACGATGCCTCCACGCCACTCACGCACCCGGACAGTGACGTTGGCGATGCCCTCCAGACGCGAGGCAAGGCTGGTGAGCTCATGGTAATGCGTTGCGAACAGGGCGCGAGACCGATTCACATGGTTGAGCCGCTCTACCGTCGCCCAGGCAATCGAGAGGCCGTCAAAGGTCGCCGTTCCGCGCCCGATTTCGTCCAGGATCACGAGCGACCGCGCCGTCGCCTGGTTCAGGATGGCCGCCGTCTCGACCATTTCCACCATGAACGTGGAACGCCCGCGCGCCAGGTCGTCTGCGGCACCAACCCGGCTGAAAAGCCGGTCCACAACACCGATCCGCGCCGAGGATGCCGGCACATAGGACCCCATCTGCGCCATCACGGCGATCAGCGCGTTCTGCCTCAGGAAGGTCGACTTGCCGGCCATGTTGGGTCCGGTGACCAGCCAGAGCCGGCCCGGGCCATCCTCCGACAGGTTGCATGAATTGGCGACAAAACCCTGCGCCTGCCGTGCCAACGCAGCTTCGACAACAGGATGGCGCCCGCGCTCGATGGCAAACTCGAACCCCGGGTAGATCACCGGCCTCGAATAGCCCTGCTCCACCGCCAGCACGGCCAATGCCGCAAGCACATCGATCTGCGCGACGCACCGCGCGACATCGGCAAGCGCAACCGTCGCTGCCTGTATCTGGGCCACCATCTCATCGTGAAGCGCAAGCTCCAGCGAAAGTGCACGTTCGGCTGCGTCGGCAATACGGCTTGCCAGCGCCGAGAGCTCTGCATTGGTGTACCGCTGCGCCTGCGCGGTGGTCTGGCGATGAATGAAGCTGCGTCCCGTCTCCGAAGACCGCAGCTTCTCCGCATTCGCCGACGTGATCTCGATGTGATACCCCAGCACATTGTTGTGCTTTACCTTCAGGGACCCGATCCCGGTCTCCTGGCGCAGCCTTCCTTCCAGATCGACGATCACGAGCCGCGCGTCATCGCGCAGCCGTCGCACATCATCAAGCTCGGGGTGGACGCCTGCAGCAATGAAACCGCCATCGCGCGCCACAAGCGGTAACTCGTCGGCGAGATTGCGGACCAGGCTGCCATGAACGCCAGCAAGTGAAGCCTGAGCAGAGACAATCCGCGCGGCCACCATGGCCACGACCTCTGGCATCTCCTGCAGGGCAGCCGCGCTGTCCCGCAGCGCATCCGGGATGGCAAACGCATGAACCAGCGCATCACGGACGACGCCGAGATCGCGCGGCCCACCACGCCCCACCGACAGCCGCGCCAGCGCACGCGCCATGTCCGGAAGACGTCGGAGCACGCCGCGCACGCGCTCCCTGACGGTTTCCGAACTGCAGAAGAAGGAAACCGCGTCCAGCCGGGCATTGATGACGGCAACGTCTGTCAGCGGTGACTGGAGCCATTCGGCAATCTCGCGACCGCCAGCAGCCGTAAGCGTACGATCTATGGTCGACAGCAGGCTGCCCGCATATTCGCCCGACAGCGTCTCGCAGATCTCGAGGTTTCGCCGCGTCGCCGCATCCATCAGCATCATCCCCGACTGCACCTGCTGCTGCGGCGGACGCAAGGAGGGCAGCCTCCCCTTCTGCGTCAACTCGAGATACGCAAGGACGCCACCCGCAGCCGCAATCTCGGCCATCGAGAAGCTGCCGAACCCATCGAGGGCCGTAACCCCGAACTGCCGCTTGAGCAGACGCTCCCCGGCGTCGGCATCCAGCTTGAGCCTCGAAATGGGCGTGATGCGATCACCCAGTTCCAGCCTGACGTTGGCAACAACCGCATCTTCCAGCATGTTGTCTGCAACCAGCAATTCGGCCGGCGACACGCGGGACAGCAGAGGCACAAGCGTTCTCGCATCGACCTCCGCGGTCATGAATGTGCCGTCCGTGATGTCGGTCCATGCAAGGGCAAGCGCTCCACCCGCACGCCCGAGCGCCGCAAGGTAATTGTGCCGGCGCGCGGACAGCAATTGGTCCTCGGTGAGCGTACCCGGCGTGACCACGCGAACCACCTCGCGGGCCACAACTGATTTCGAGCCCCGCTTGCGCGCTTCCGCCGGATCCTCGGTTTGCTCGCAGATCGCGACCTTGAAATTTTTCCTTATGAGCGTGAGCAAGTAGCTCTCGGCAGAATGAACCGGCACCCCACACATGGGAATGTCGGCATCCTGATGCTTGCCCCGCTTTGTCAGCGCAATGTCCAGCGCCGCCGAAGCCTTCACGGCATCATCGAAAAACAACTCGTAGAAATCACCCATCCGGTAGAACAGCAGATAGTCGGGATGGGCTTCCTTGATCGACAGATACTGCACCATCATCGGCGTAGCGCCGCCAGCGCCTGCCTGCGAACCTGCGGCATCCTGTGACGCAAGCGGATTTACCACGCCGCTCATGAGCGTCTCATGCCTGTACAGGACACGCGCACGAGGCTATTGAGGATGCCAAGGGAACCGCCCTCCAGCAAGACGGGAGAAGCGGGTTGTGTTGAGGACCGAAGTGGACACATGTCGAAAAAGCGACCATTTACCGATCAGGAAGCGCTTCTCTTTCACGCCCACCCCAAGCCTGGCAAGATTGAAATTCGGCCATCCAAGCCGATGGCCACGCAGCGCGACCTGAGCCTCGCCTATTCCCCCGGTGTTGCAGTCCCGGTGCGGGCCATCGCCGAAGATCCATCCACAGTTTATGACTACACCGCCCGCGGGAATCTCGTGGCAGTGATCTCCAACGGCACCGCCATTCTCGGCCTTGGGGATCTCGGACCACTCGCATCGAAGCCCGTGATGGAAGGAAAGGCAGTCCTCTTCAAGCGGTTCGCCGACGTCGACTCGATCGACCTCGAGGTGGACACCCGGGACATCGACGCATTCATCAACTGCGTGCGCTATCTCGGCCCCACATTTGGCGGCATCAACCTCGAGGACATCAAGGCACCGGATTGTTTCGTCATCGAACAGCGCCTGCGCGAGCTGATGAACATACCGGTATTCCATGACGATCAGCACGGAACGGCGATCATCACGGCGGCCGGATTGATAAACGCCCTTCACTTGACAGGCCGCGATATCCGAACGGCCCGCATGGTGGTGAACGGAGCCGGCGCTGCAGGAATAGCCTGTCTTGAACTGATCAAGGCCATGGGGATGCCCCATGAAAACGCCATTCTATGCGACACAAAAGGACCGATCTGGCGTGGCCGCACCGAGGGCATGAACCAGTGGAAGTCTGCACACGCAGTCGACACCGCCACAAGAACACTCGCTGACGCCGTAAGGGGTGCAGACATACTTCTGGGCCTGTCGGTCAAAGGTGCCATGACCGCCGACATGGTCCGCTCAATGGCACCCAAGCCGATCATATTCGCCTGCGCCAATCCCGACCCGGAAATAACGCCCGAGGAAGTAGCCGCCGTCCGATCGGATGCCATCGTCGCCACAGGCCGCTCGGACTACCCGAACCAGGTCAACAATGTTCTCGGGTTCCCTTACATTTTCCGGGGCGCCCTTGACGTTCGCGCACGCACGATCAACGAGCCAATGAAGATTGCCGCAGCCAAGGCGCTCGCTGAACTCGCTCGTGAGGACGTCCCCGACGAGGTAGCGGCGGCCTATCACGCATCTCGCCCCAAATTTGGGCCTGAATACATCATCCCGGTTCCCTTCGATCCTCGCCTGATTTCGACAGTGCCCGTGGCTGTCGCCCGTGCTGCCATGGAAACGGGCGTGGCCCAGAAACCGATTGCGGATCTTGACCGATACGCAAACGAGCTCGCCTCGCGCCTCGATCCGGTCGCATCGATCGTGCAGCGGGTCGTCGCTCGCGTTCGCATGGACCCAAAACGCATTGTCTTTGCAGAAGGTGAGGAAGAGGCCGTGATCCGCGCCGCCCTCGCCTACCAGAATTCAGGCCTCGGAAAGGCAACACTGGTCGGCAACCCGGAACGCATTCGCGACACCGCGCGCGAGGCAGGCCTCGAGGACATCGACGAACTCGAAATCGTCTTCGGTCGCGAAAGCAGCCGCACGACCCAATATGCCCAGGCCCTTTACGAGCGAAAACAGCGCCAGGGCGCCCTCTTCCGCGACTGCGCCAGACAGGTCACCTACGACCGAAACATCTTCGCGGCCTCGATGGTGGCAGCAGGTCATGCCGACGCGATGGTAACCGGCGTCACGCGCCATTACTCGGTAGCACTCGGCGACGTGCGCCAGGTCATCGACCCGAAGCCCGGTGAGCGTGTCGTCGGCGTCTCCATCATCCTGCACTCCGGCCGGACCGTCTTTGTCGGCGACACCAATGTGCATGAGATGCCGACAGCAGAGGAACTGGCCGACATCACCGTGCAGACGGCAGCAGTAGCCCGCCGTTTCGGATACGAACCGCGCGTCGCCTTGCTGGCCTATTCGACATTTGGCCAACCCTGGGGCGAACGCTCCCAGCGCGTTCGCGAAGCCGTCGAGTTGCTCGACCGGCGCGGCGTGGATTTCGAATACGACGGCGAGATGAACGCCGACATCGCGCTCGATATGGAGCGCATGGCGCGCTACCCGTTCTGTCGCCTGAAGGGACCCGCCAACGTGCTCATCATGCCGGCAATCCACTCAGCGTCGATTTCGACCACGATGACAGAAGTCATTGGGGGAGCCACGGTGATCGGACCACTTCTCGTTGGCCTGTCGAAGTCGGTTCAGATTGCCCCGCTCGGCGGCCGCATGAGCGACATCGTCAACATGGCGGCACTTGCTGCCTACAACATTTCGAACTGACAATGACCGACATCCACCTGGTTCCCTGCCTGAACGACAACTATGCCTACCTGATACACGAACAGCGAACGAAGTCGGTCGCCGTCGTCGACCCATCCGAGGCCGCACCCGTGATCGATGCGCTTCAGGCCAGAGGGCTGAAGCTGACCCACATCCTGAACACGCATCACCACTTCGACCACACGGGTGGAAACCTCGAACTGAAGGAGCGCACGGGCGCAAGGATCATCGGGCCGCGCGCAGATGCCGACAGGATACCGGGCATCGATATTCAGGTCGGAGAAGGCGATCTCCTCGCAATCGGCACCGCAATTGCCCGCGTATTCGACATCCCGGCGCACACGCGAGGCCACATCGCCTTCTGGTTCGAAGAGGACAAGGCCGTGTTCACCGGCGATACGATGTTTGCAATGGGTTGCGGTCGCTTGTTCGAAGGAACACCCGCGCAAATGTGGACCAGCCTGTCGAAGCTTGCGCGTTTGCCCGCCGACACGCGGGTCTATTGCGGCCACGAATACACCCAATCCAATGGACGTTTCGCGCTCTCGCTTGAACCGGAAAACACCGATCTGGTGCAGCGAATGAAGCAGGTGAACGAACTGCGGGAGAAGGGTCTGCCGACCATCCCCTCGACCATAGGGCTTGAGCTGAAGACCAACCCATTCCTGAGGCCCTCCAGCAGCGAACTCCGCCGCTCGCTGTCGATGGAAAACGCGGAGACGGTCGAGGTGTTCGCCGAAACACGCCGACGCAAGGATGTGTTTTGACCGACCGACCCGGCAGCACGGCTGATGCCATCATTCGCAGGCTTGGCCTCGCCCCGCATCCGGAAGGCGGTTGTTTCCGCGAGACCTTCCGGGATCCGGCGCTCTCGGGCGGAAGATCCGCATCGACGGCCATTCTCTACCTTCTGAAGGAGGGCGAGATATCACGCTGGCACCGCGTCGATGCCGCGGAAGTTTGGCACTGGTATGCGGGCGCACCTCTGGAAATTGGCCTGTCGTCAGACGGCAGGACGCACGAGACCCATATCGTCGGGAACCGGATCGAACAGGGCGAGTTGCCCCAGTTCGTTGTCCCGGCCCATGCCTGGCAGATGGCGCGATCGCTGGGCGAATACACTCTGGTAGGGTGTACCGTTGCTCCCGGGTTCGAGTTCACAGGCTTTGAAATGGCTGCGCCTGGCTGGCGCCCCGGCGACTAGCGTCGGCCGAATTGGGCAAGCTGGCGCTGGATGATGCCCGAAGCCGGTCTCCCGCCCATCCCCAGGCTTGGGGTGAACGTGACAACAAGGACATCGCCCTGCCTGAAGGGAAGAACAGCGGCACCGGACACAAAACGGATCCGCTTGAGCGAGACACCTGCCGCATCGCGGCCAGGGCCCGAGCGGATCCAGTTGAGCAACGCAGTCCCCGCATTCCTTATGGAATCAAACAGCAGGCCCCGCACCACAGGATCCCGGGCAGCGGCAGCCCAATCCGCCTCGAGGATCACCACCCGCCCCGTCTCGGCACGCACCTGCGCCATGATGCCGGACGCATAGTCCTGCACCATCGCCATTGGCGGGGCGTTGGACCTCAGCGGCTGTGCCGGCCTCCGATCAGGAGCAACAGGAACCCCTCGCCTGTTATCGGGCGTGAACAGCGTTATGCCGCCAAGCGCTGATATCCGAAGGACCACGAACTGGTCCTCCCTCACCAGAAGCCTGTCACCGCCCGCTGCCGGCGCCCACCGCAGGACGAGGATTTCCTCGCTCCCATCGAATTTCAGCTTCGGAGCCTCGCCCGTCAGGTCCAGCACGAAACCGATGGAAGTGAATTCAGAACTGTAATGGGCAAGAGCAGGCAGGTCCCGCTCAAACGCGCGCGAAGCCTGAGGGCCCATCCCGACCAGAAGGGCAAGCGCGACAAGGATCACCCTCAACCAGGATCGCAAAACTGGCTCCAAACCAAACGCAGCACTGGGCCTTCGCCCCCAACGGCGGCCCACACCAACGCCCCTTCAACGTCATGATTTATCGGCCGAGATCATGGCAACAATGTGTTTCGACCGCAGGCAACCATGATGGTTGCCGTAAGGTAAAATAAGCCATGCAGGACGGAAGGCGGATCTGGCAGCCAGACCCGCCCTCAGCCTCAATACATGTGCTGGCCGCCATTGATCGACATGGTCGACCCCGTGACAAAACCAGCATCGTCGGCAACGAGGAACAAGACACCGCGCGCGATTTCGTCAGCCTTTCCCAGTCGGCCGACCGGGATCTTGGCAACGATTTTTTCCAGAACATTGGCCGGAACCGCAGCCACCATGTCGGTATCGATATATCCCGGCGCGATGGCGTTGACGGTGATCCCCTTGGGAGCACCCTCCTGTGCCAGCGCCTTCGTAAAGCCGTGGATCCCGGACTTTGCGGCCGCGTAGTTCACCTGGCCATACTGTCCGGCCTGCCCGTTGATCGAACCGATATTCACGATGCGGCCGAAGCCGCGCTCCAGCATGCCGTCCCACACAGCCTTGCACATGTTGAAGCAGCCACCGAGGTTGGTGTCGAGAACCTCATCCCATTGCTGCCGGCTCTGCTTCTTCAACGTGGCATCACGCGTGATCCCGGCATTGTTGACGACGACATCGACAGGACCAAGCTTGGCGACGACGGCAGCAACGCCCTTCATGCACTGGTCATAGTCCGCGACATCCCACTTGAAGACGGCAATCCCGTGCTTGTCGGAGAAGGCCTTCGCCCGCTCGTCATTGCCGGCATAATTGGCAGCGACGGTATAGCCCGCCTTCTTCAAGCCCAGAGAAATGGCTTCGCCAATCCCGCGCGTGCCACCCGTGACAATAGCAACCCTCGACATGTCCTTCTCCTTGATCGCGATTGACTAGCGTTCGACGCACAGGGCAATGCCCATGCCGCCACCGATGCAAAGCGTGGCAAGCCCTTTGCGGGCATCCCGTTTCTGCATTTCGTGCAGGAGCGTGACCAGCACCCGCGCCCCCGAAGCCCCGATGGGATGCCCGATCGCGATCGCACCCCCGTTGACGTTCACCTTCGCGGGGTCCCACCCCATGTCCTTGTTCACCGCGCAAGCCTGCGCCGCGAAAGCTTCATTCGCTTCGATGAGATCAAGGTCGCCAACGCTCCACCCCGCCTTTTTCAGCGCAAGCCGCGACGCCGGGATCGGCCCCGTACCCATGATCTTGGGATCCACACCAGCCTGCGCCCACGACTTGATCAGGGCCAAAGGCTTCAGTCCGCGTCGGTCAGCTTCCTTGGCCGACATGAGAACAACCGCCGCCGCTCCATCGTTGATGCCGCTGGCATTGGCGGCCGTCACGGTTCCACCGTCCCGCTGGAACGCCGGCCGCAAGTCCTTGAGCGAGTCATATGTCACCCCGTCACGGATATACTCATCCGTATCGACGAGGCGCTCGGCCTTCCTCTCCTTGACGGTGACAGGCGCAATTTCAGCCTTGAACCGCCCGCCCTTGCGCGCAGCTTCGGCCTTGTTCTGCGACGCCATGGCAAACTGGTCCTGTTGCTCACGAGTGATCTGCCACTCCTTGGCGACATTCTCCGCCGTATTGCCCATGTGGTAGCCGTTGAACACATCCATGAGCCCATCCTTGATCATGGTATCGACGAATTCCAGCGCCCCCATCTTCTGTCCGGCCCGCAAATAGGCGGCATGCGGCGCCATGGACATCGACTCCTGGCCACCCGCGATCACGATGTGGGAATCCCCGTTGGCGATCGCCTGATGGCCCAGCGCCACCGCCCTCAACCCCGACCCGCAGAGCTGGTTCACGCCCCACGCAGGGACCTCAACCGGTATCCCGGCATGAATGGCAGCCTGACGCGCCGGGTTTTGCCCCTGTGCCGCGGAAAGGATCTGCCCGAGGATGACTTCGCTGACATCGCGAGGATCCAGGTTGGCCCGCTTGAGAACCTCCTTGATCGCAGTCCTTCCAAGCTCGTGCGCGGCTACGTTTGCAAACGCGCCGTTGAACGACCCCACAGGGGTTCGTGCAGCTGCAACAATCGCGACGTCAGACATGGGTTTGGCTCCTTCGGGTCACGGGTCAACAAGAACGGTGTTAACGTTGAGGATGGCATGACGCATGCACGCACGCCACGCAATTCCGGCAGATTTGCGCGAGTTTCCACCCAAACGCACCCAACACAAACCCGCACGCGGATCAGCGATAGGAATGGAGCGCGAACTCGCCTAGAATGCACTGCAACAAGGCTGCGTTGCGTGCAATGCGGCAAGTCAGCAATGCGGGATGAAACGCCCATGACAACTGCAAGCAACGACCCGATTACCATCAAGAAGTACGCGAACCGTCGCCTCTACAACACGGCAACATCGAGCTACGTCACGCTTGATCACCTCGCAGACATGGTCAAGCGCGGCCAGGAGTTCAACGTGCACGACGCCAAGACCGGCGAAGACATCACGCGCGCGGTGTTGACCCAGATCATTTTTGAGGAAGAAGGCAAAGGCGGCCAGCAATTGCTGCCGATCCAGTTCCTGCGCCAGCTGATCCGCTTCTACGGCGACAGCATGCAGGCCATCCTGCCGGGCTACCTGAACCTGAGCATGGATTCGTTTTCGAAAAACCATGAGCGCATGCGCGAGCAACTGACATCGACCTTCGGTGGCAAGACCATGCTGAAGGACTTCGAGGGGCTCGCCCGACAGAACATGGCCATGTTCGAGCGCACACTGAGGATGTTCACGCCCTTCGGCGCCTTGATGCCGAACCGGGCGCAGGAACGGGATGATGCCGGCTCTGGCGAAGCCGCACCCGAGTATGGACCCGCCCCCACCGCGGACCAGGAAATTGCCGAATTGAAGGCACAGATCGACGCGATGCGTCGCCAACTCGACGATCTGGCCAATCGCAAGTAACCTCGGCTGAGTTCATTTTCGACAAGTGGAGAGCGCCGTGAACCGGTTCGCCAATGCCTTGGTTGCCGCCTGCATTTTTGTCGTGGCTGCGCCTCCTCAGGCAGAGGCCGCCAACAAGAGCCACGTTGAACGCGCCCGTGACACCAAGGGAATTGCGGAATGCAACCGCTGCGACCTGTCCGGCGCCAACCTTGAGAATGGCTTCTTCCAGCTGGCAGTCCTTCTTGAAGCAAACCTGTCCGATGCCAAGCTTGACGGCGCCAATCTGGCCGGCGCGCAACTCGCAGGCGCCAATCTGAGAAACGCCTCTCTGCGATACGCAAACTTGTCTGGCGCGCGTCTCGACGGAGCAGACCTGAGGGGCGCCGACCTCAGCCACGCCTGGCTGAACTGGACATGGCTTGTCGGGGCAAATCTGGAAGGTGCCAACCTGTCCAACGCCGTATTCGTTGGCACCCAGATCCAGGGAACGGATCTGTCGAAAACGCTCGGTCTGACGGCCGAGCAGGCTGCCAGGGCCTGCGCCACGGCGCAGACGCGCTTTCCAGCCGGATTGCGACCGGCCTATTGCAGGAATTGATCAGGCGCCGCCTTCGTCGCGAAGAGCCCACTGTGCGCCGACAAACGCACCCTTGACCAGCGGCAGCAGAAGCAGCGTGGCGGCCACGATACCCCCAAGCGTGGTGACGGTAACGATCTCCACCGGCAAGGTACGCACCACCTCCAGAAGCAACAGCGGCCCAAGCAGCAAGTGCCCGACAATCAGGATCGTGAAATAGGCCGGTCCGTCATCCGACTTGTATTGCGCCAACTCATGCCCGCAGGCCGCACAGCTACCCGCCACCTTCAGATAGGAAGTGAAAAGCTTCGCATCTCCGCAAGCCGGACAACGTCCCGCGAGGCCACGCCTCAGCCCCTTCCAGAAGTTTCGGTCTTGTCCAGCCTCGCTCATGATCGATGGCGCCCCGCTCTGTCTGCAAGCACGCATCATAGTCCCTGAGCCCGCACTTCGCCGCTCTCCGCGGTGTCGCAGGCAAGCGGGCCTCGGCCTAGGCAGGCTTGCTCCAGGGCTCCGCAATGCAGGGAGCGCCGTAATGGATACCCTGGAAATAATCGACACCGAAACCGCGCAGGATCTCGCTTTCCCGCTCACTGCCAACCCACTCGGCAACAGTCATGAGGTTGAAGTTCTTCGCAAGATTGACAAGCGTGCTCACGAAGATCTGGTTGTCCCGACTGTCGGCGAGATCCTTGACGAAGGTGCCATCGACTTTCACCATGTCGACCTTCAGTGACTGAAGGTTGCGGAACGAGGTATAGCCCGCGCCGAAATCGTCGATCGCAACCCTGGCCCCAAGCGTGCGGATACGGCTGACGAAACGCATGCTCTCTTCGATGTCGATGAGGGCCGCCGTCTCGGTAAGTTCGACGATCAGCCGGGGGGCCACTTCCTTGTGTGCCTCGATATAGGACACGAAAGCTTCCAGCGACGGACGATCCGACGCCGTCATGCCCGACACATTGAGGGTAAAGCAGGATCCACGGCTCCGCTTCAGGGCATCGACCGTCAACTCGAGCACCCGGCGGTCAAGCCTGCGGACCAGTCCGAGTTGCTCGGCAACGGCGATGAAGTCACCGGCAGCGATGACCTGGCCTTCCGGTCGCACGATACGCGCCAGGCATTCATGCATGGCGACCGCACCCGTCGCGGCATCGACGATCGGCTGGTACGCGAGAACGACCCTGTTCTCGTCCAGTGCAGTGACAATCTGGTCCCCGATGAGAACAGCGCGCTTGCGCAACGAGTCCCGTTGCGGAGAATGGGCATACGAGGCGTAATTGTCGCGCCCATAGACCTTCGCGCGGTCAAGGGCTTCCTCAGCACGGGACATCGCCTCCTGGCTGTTGCGTGCATCATGGGGAAGTGACACCGCGCCCACGGAAACGCTGACGCTCACGGCACCTTTGCGCGTCGGGATGACCTTGGACCTGGCGACATCGCGGAATTGCCCTGCCCTTATGCTCATGTCGGTCGGCTTGCAGCCCTCGACAAGAATGCCGAACTTGTTACCCGCCGTCCTGCCGATGGCACACCCCGGACCCGCCGTCTCCGCAAGCCGCCTGCCGATGGCCACAATGACCTCATCCGCCATATCGAACCCGTAGGTCTCGTTGATGACAGCAAGGTCATCGATGGCGACAACGAAATAAGCCGACGCCCTGCGATCTGCCACCGGCGTGAGTTCGAGGATCTGCGCAAGGCTGTCCCGCAGCCTCATCCGGTTCAGATGCCCCGTCAATTCATCATAGCTTGCAGCCCAGCTGTAGTGAGCCTCACGCAGTTTTCGCTCGGTGATATTGCGCAGGACACCCACGATCCGCCCGACACCACCATCGCGGCCAGGCACGCACACGCCGCAATCCTCGACCCACAACGGGTCTGAAGATGTCTGCATCGGATACTCCAGGCGGAAGGGCTTCCCGTCGAGCGGTGCCTCATGTGCAATCCGGGAACGGGCTTCGGCAGCCTCACTGTCGATCAGTGCATGAAATCGCGCCGCAGAGCCGAAATCGGCCTCGCGCCCGATGCCAAGCGCCTTGCTGGGGTCGCTGCTCCACGTGATTTCGCCATCGCCCGGCGTCCAGTCATAGACCAGGTCACCAGAAGCCGCGAGCGCAAGTCGCAAGCGCTCCGTCTCTCGCAATTCGTTCATGCGATGGCTTGCCGACGCGGCGTTTGCTCGACCGAACATCGAGACCGTCCCCCCAACTGAATGCTCAAAGGCGGAGGGCCGTTCGCCTCATCTCGCGATACGCAGCACGATAGCCACCACCTTTTAAGAAAGGCGGAACAGCAGGCCGCAAGACCCACGGCTGGAGGCATGTCCCCTGCCGTTAAGCTTAACAATCCTGCGCCGGAAGTGGCACGCCGCATGCGACACGGCATCAAGCATGATCAGGATCAGGCCAAATTGTCCCATTTCGGCGCGAGCGACCACCTTCGCTGCGCGCCGGATAGCGCCGGTTGCTCCGACGCTGCGCGTGGAAGACCGAGGAGCGCGGTCTTCCCCCGGAGCGGAGCAACCGGCGCAAACGCATGCAAAACGGCCCGCAGCTGAACCAAGGCCAGCGCGTCAGCCCTATGCCGCAAGCTTCGTCTCGCAAATCCTGGGGCAAGAAGGGACGCAACGCGGATCCCAGGCGCTCAGGGCTGCCCGCAGCTACGAGGCCGCAGACAGGATCGATGCGCCTCGCTGGCAATGGCTATCGACGCGGCTCTGACGCACGAAGCCGATCAATCTCAAGGGCCAGCGCACGAACCTGCTTCTCAAGCTGCTCAATCCGCTGCTCCAGCGCCTGCACCGAGGGTCCAGCCGAAGTCTCATCGGCTGGCACGGGCGTTGAAACGCCCGCGCGCTCGGCAACTGTCAAGGGCGATACGTTGAGAAACCGCGCGAGCAGGGCAACGTCGCGCGCCGACAGCTCCCGCTGGTCCTTCCAGAGTTCCTCGACCTGAACAGCATTAAGGGAAAGCAGACGCGCGATGTCGGCACGGCTGGTTCCCATCCTGGTCAATTGCGCATCGAACCATGCCTGGTCAAAGAAGAGAGCCATGTCAGCGTCCCTGGAACCGGGGCTCGCGTTTCTCGAGGAAACTGGCCACGCCTTCTCGATGATCCTCGGTCTGGAACAAGCGACCCAACGTGCCGGACACCCAACTGCCGAACTCATCAAGATCGCGAGCCGAAGCGCGCCGCATCCCTTCCTTCATGTAGCGAAGAGCCAGGGGAGCATTGGCACCGATCCGGGAAGCGAGTGCCTGCGCCGTCGAAATGAGCTCCCCATGCGCCACGACCCGCGAAACAAGGCCCCATGCAAGCGCGGACTGCGCGTCGATGATGTCGCCCGTGAACAGCAGCTCTGAGGCGCGCTCCGGACCAACAAGGCGCGGCAGGATCATCATGCCAGGCGCATCGGAAACAAGGCCCCGCTTGATGAAGATCTCGCCAAACCGCGCCCGCTCCGAAGCCACGCGAATGTCGGCAAGAAGGCAAAGCTCCATCCCCCACCCGACAGCTGCACCGTTGACGGCGGCGATGAGCGGCCGATCACAGGCATGAATGGCCGCCGCCGCAGGCGTCAGGTAAGGACGAACCGCAGCCAGGCGCGCCTGGCTGTGTTGGCGCTGCGGACCAGCCATCATCTGCTTGACGTCCTCACCAGAGCAGAATGCCGGATCAGCGCCAGTCAGGACGACAACGGCGATGCCGTCGTCCGACTGTATGTGCCGGAACACCGCCTCGAGATCCGCATAGGCTTGGGCATTGAGGGCATTTCGCACCTCTGGACGGTTTATGGTTACGCTAGCAACCCGCTCGTTGACCGTGAACAGGAGCGTTTCGTAGTCCGGGCAAGCCATGGACCCTCCCCCTCGATCGGGGTTTGAATGATCGACGTCGGCACGATCATTCTGATACAGTCCCTGCCTTGCAAGTCCAAGATCACAAGCATGACCCAGAATCAGGACGCCCCCACAGGCAACCATTTGCGGAACCTGTGGTACTTCGCCGTTCACGCACATACGCTCAAGCCCGGAGAGATCCGGCACAAGAAGATCCTGGGCGAGCCCATCCTCCTGGGCAGGACCACCGACGGCGAAGCATTCGCGTTGCGCGATCTGTGCCCGCATCGCGGCGTGCCCCTGTCGAAGGGACGCATGGTCGATGACACCGTCGAGTGCCCCTATCATGGCTGGCGCTTCGGTCCTGCCGGACAATGCAAGCTGATACCCTCCCTGGTCGGGCAGGAAGGCGTCGACCCCAGCAGGATCAACGTCTATCGCTATCACGTCTCCGAACAGAACGGCCTCGTCTGGATCTACATGGCGCAGGACGAGCGCAACGCAACACCAACCGCCCCGCCCCCGCGATTACCCATTTCCGAACAGGCACGCCCGACGCTGATTGAATCGCAGCTCTTTCCCTGCCCCATCGACCACGCAGTCGTCGGCCTGATGGACCCGGCCCACGGCCCGTTCGTGCACAAGGCATGGTGGTGGCGCTCGCAAAGCTCGAGCTACGCCAAGGAAAAGAAATACGAGCCTTCGCCCATGGGCTTCACCATGGTGACCCATGCCCCTTCGAGCAACTCGACGCTCTACAAATTGCTCGGCGGCGACCGGACCACGGAGATTTCCTTCCAGCTCCCGAGCACCCGCGTCGAACACATCAAGGCGGGAACGTCGGAAATCGTGGGCCTGACGACATGCACGCCGCTCAGCGACACCGAAACCGAGGTGACGCAGACCTTCTACTGGAACCTCTCCTGGATGGCGCCACTCAAGCCGCTGGCGCAACTGGTTGCGCGTACCTTCCTTGGACAGGACAGGAAGATTGTAACGGACCAGATGGAAGGGCTGAAATACAACCCGCGCATGATGCTCATTCAGGACGCGGATACACCCGCGATCTGGTACTTCCGGCTGAAGCGCGAATGGGCATCAGCCCTGGCGGATCGGCGTGAATTTACCAATCCCGTGAAACCCGCGACCTTGCGCTGGCGCAGCTAGCACGGGCGGCATCGGACTTGCGACGTAGCCCGAAAGAGCCCCGGATCTGTTCCGGTTTGGCAAACTGTGCGCGTCGGGTCTGCCCATGTCCGAACCAAAGGTCGGTGAATACCTGTTTGCTGCCAGGCTGATATCGACCGAGGCACGGTCGAAGCGGCCTGAGGCTCCTGGCTGGTGGACATCGGCGTTCAGCCTGGCAGTCGCCACCAGCTTCCTGTTTTTCCTGTTGATGTGAAAATGGCGTGCCGCCAGAGGCAGCACGCCATGCAACTTGTCGAAGTCAAGATTGACTAATGCGTACCGGCGATACCGCCTGACGCACCGAAGTCGCGCTTTGCCGCAACGATGGTGATCGTGAAGC
This sequence comes from Alphaproteobacteria bacterium, assembly GCA_040381215.1. Taxonomy (GTDB): domain Bacteria; phylum Pseudomonadota; class Alphaproteobacteria; order Micropepsales; family Micropepsaceae; genus SZUA-430. Next base: position 29,284 of record JBEIHO010000001.1, read on the forward strand.
CGGCGACGACGTCAAGAACGCTCATCATCGTCAGCAGGAAGAACACCGAGTTCGAGAACCCCTGCAGCGCGATGAACTGGATCACGCAAACGACGCACAGGAGCATGGACAAGCCATGATTCACGATGGACATGGCATCCGTGCGCGTCGCCTTGACGACTTCGACGAACAGCAACAGAAGGCTGAGCCCCATGAAGACGTCGGAAAACGAGACGCCCCACGCATCGCCAGAGAACATGTTCACGCTGAAAATGGTCTGCATCATCCAGGCGTCAGGCTGGCTGCCCGCAAGCCCGGTGAGCACGACGAAATTGTAGAGCACCAGGGGAAAGACAAGCAGCGGAACAATGTTGAGTACGGTGATGGCTCTGCCCATGGGATCCTCGCTTTGCGGTTAAAGTCCAGCCAATGAACCCAAACTCTATCAGCCGAACAGGACGCGGCCAAGATGAAGGGATGATCCGGGCTATTTTGTGGCAGGTGGTTCTGTGTCACCCGAACGTGAACGTTCAGCGAAAATGAGGTAGAGGTTGCGCACGTATACAATCAGACCAAGAGCCTGGCCGGAAATGAAAACCGGATCCCGCTTGTAGACGGCATAGGCCAGCAGGATCGCGCCGCCATAGACGCTGAGCCACCAGAAAGCGACGGGGACGACGCTGCGACCCGCCTGCTCGCTCGCCCACCATTGCACCACCATGCGGGACATGAACACGGCCTGCCCGCCAAATCCGATCAGGATCCAGATTTTCTCCCACGTCACCCAATCGAACATGATCGCCTAGAGCTCCTCTATCGCTTCTGGACGCCGCGAACGCCTGACAAGCCACCGCACGCCAACGAGGTCCGACAACGAGACAAGCAGCCGGTCGAGCGTGCCGTACTTCGACGTTCCATGCGATCGCGGCCGATGGCGCACATCGGCATGGCTGATACGGTAACCCTCGCGCAGCATCATCGCAGGCATGAAGCGATGAATGTGGTCGAAATAGGGAAGCGAAAGAAAGGCATCCCGTGCAAACAGCTTGAGCCCGCAGCCGGTGTCGCGCGTGCCGTCATTGAGCAACCACTGCCGAACACCGTTGCCGACCCGGGACGAGATACGCTTGATCCAGTTGTCTTGCCGCTTGATGCGCTGGCCGGCCACGAGGCCAAGCGTGCCCGCCTTACCCTCTTCGCGCGCCCACACCTCAAGCAGCAGCAGAATATCCGCGGGATCGTTCTGCCCATCACCGTCGAGCGTTGCAACGAGGCGCCCCTTGGCAGCGATGACACCGGTTCTGACGGCGCGGCTCTGGCCCGAATTCTTGCGGTGCCGCAAGACCCGCAACTCGGGCACGTTGGCCCGCGCAGACAGCAACGCATCAACAGTTCCGTCGCGGCTGGCATCATCGACGAAGATGACTTCGAAACCAGCCTTGCCACGCAAGGCCGTGCAGATTTCCATCAAAAGCGGAACAGCGTTGTCCACTTCGTCCTTCACCGGCACGACGACCGAAAGTTCAGGCTGGGCAATCACGAATGAGTCTCCACTGGCCGGGCAAGATCATGACAGGCGGACTTCGCATTCCGCGTAGTGTAAGGTGCGAACCCGTCGGAAGCCCAGAGCCGCGGCTTATACAAGTGCACGCTCTTGCATTCCAGAGGTTAACGCACGGCCGCTTCTCGCAACACCGGCAGTGCGGCTGGAGACTTACCCGCCCTGACCGAGGCTGACGTGACCTGGGTCGCCAACCCGCGCTTGAGAATTGTCAGCAGGCTGGGCATTGTACCCACCGCAATTTCGATGGTTAACCCACTCCATGCAAAACCGCCGCTCCGCCGCAGCCTATGACAGTTCCAGCCTGTGGTCGTTGATGCTGGCCCACCCCAGGGCCGTGCTCGTTGCCCTTTGCCTCCTGATGTACCTGCCCGGGCTCTCCGCCCTGCCCCCGCTGGATCGGGACGAATCCCGCTTCACGCAGGCGACGAAACAGATGATTGAAACCGGGGACTTCATCGAAATCCGCTTCCAGGAAGAGCCCCGCAACAAGAAGCCTGTCGGCATACATTGGATGCAGGCCATAACGGCGGGCTGGCTGACGGCAGAGCCGCACAACGCCATCTGGGCATACAGGCTGCCATCAGTGATCGCGGGCATCCTGGCAACGCTCTTTGTTTTCGGCCTGGGCAGGCGCCTCTTCGATGACGAGGTCGCCCTCATATCGGCCGGCCTGTTTTCCTCGACGCTCTTGATGATCGGCGAGGCTCATATAGCCAAGACTGATGCCGTACTGCTCGCCTGCGTGGTCGGCGCCCAATACCTGATAGCCCAATTCTTCATGGCAGCAAGGCAGGGATCAGAACAGCCGAAGCTGCGCTATTCGGCACTCCTCGGGTTGGCCATGGGCCTTGGCATTCTCGTCAAGGGCCCGATGATACTCTTCTTCACCGGACTATCCGTCTTCGCGCTTTCATTTTGGGAGCGCAGATGGGCCTGGATTTCCTCCATGCGCCCGCTCTTCGGCCTCGGCATCGTCATCTTGCTGAACGTGCCATGGCTGGTGGCTATCGGCCTGGTGACCAGCGGAGAATACTTCACCCAAGCCATTGGCCTCGACTTCCTCGGGAAAGTAGCCGGTTCGGCAGAGGGACACTGGGGACCGCCGGGCTATTATCTTGTCTCGCTCCTGGCAGGGTTCTGGCCCGCCTGGCTGTTCCTGGCGCCGGCCATCGTTTACGCACTCGCACGACTGCGCGAGGGAGCCGTCCGCTTTTTGGTGGCGTGGATCGCCCCGGCCTGGATCATGCTGGAGCTGCTGCCAACGAAACTTCCCCACTACCCGCTGCCACTGTACCCGGCCCTCGCCCTTCTCTGCGGCGCAGCCGTGATGGCCGGCGTGCGCGAAAGCCGGGGTTTCCTCGACAACATTTGGGTAAAGCTTGGGACCCTCCTCTGGGTCATGGTGTCGATTGCCCTCACCGGCGCATTGGTCATGTTCCTGCCCAGCACATACGGAACGGGCAGCGGCGTCGTTCTCTGGATGCTTGCCGTACCGATCATCGGCGCCGCGCTCGCGGCAGTTTTCTTCCTGCTGAGGGGAGAGGGCGAAAATGCATCAATGGCGACGATTGTATCGGGCGCAATGTTTGCAGCCGTGGCCATGGCAGTCGTGGCCCCAAGCCTCCAGCAGCTCCTCGTAAGCGTCAGGTCAGCCGAGCTTATCGCGCGCGCAGGGGCCGCACCCAATGCGGTCGTCGTGGCTGGCTATCACGAACCCAGCCTCGTGTTTCTCGTCGGAACCCGGATCAAGCTGGCCCCGACCGGGGCAGATGCGGCGGACTTCCTGACCAAGACCCCGGAATCCGTGGCCCTGATAGAAGACGCCTACGTGGCAGACTTCCAGCAATACCTCACCAGGAACAATTTCACCTCGGATGCCATCGATAGCGTTTCGGGCATCAATTACTCCAAGGGGGGCCGTCAGGTGACCCTCACGCTATTCAAGCTTCGGAAAACGGGCCCGTGACGGCAGCTGTTGCGGGCTGGATCAGGAGCAACCCAATCTCCTTTCTCGCGATCTTCGTCGCGGCGCTCACCGCCGCGAGGGTCGCAGCCCTTGTCCTGACCCCGCTCAACCTCGGCCCGGATGAAGCCCAATACTGGTCGTGGAGCCTCTACCCTTCAGCCGGATATTTTTCGAAACCCCCGCTGATCGCGTGGCTCATCGGAGGATCAACGGCAATGTGCGGCACGCAGGAGTACTGCATCCGCCTGTTTTCCCCGTTCATGCACGCCGCCACCGGCTTCGTTGTCTTCCTCGCGGCGCGCCGTCTCTATGACCCCAAGGTGGCATTCTGGTCTGCGCTGACGTACTGGCTGATCCCCGGCACGAGCTTCTCCTCCCTTCTGATCACGACCGACGTGCCCCTGCTCCTCGCCTGGGCCCTGGCACTATGGGCAATAGCCGAGATGCAATCGTCTCGATCCCTGAAATGGACGATCCTGCTTGGCGTCAGCATCGGCCTCGGGCTGCTCGCGAAATATGCCATGCTCTATTTCCTGCTCGGGATCGCAGCGGCATTTCTCTTCACCTCGCAGGGACGCAAGTTCCTGCTGGACGCACGAATGGCCATCGCAGGCGCTGCCGCCCTGCTGGTGTTCTCGCCCAATATCATCTGGAACATCTCAAACAGCCTCGCCACCGTCAGGCACACGGCATCGAACGCCAACTGGAACAGCGATAACCTCTTCAACATCGGCAATGCCCTTGGCTTCGTCGGCGCCCAGGCAGGGATCATCGGTCCCGTGGCGGCAGCCATCCTGATATGGGGAGCGGTGAAGACCTGGAAACATTGGGGCCTTTCCGGCTCGGACCGCTTGTTGCTGGCCCTGTCGGCACCGATCATCCTTATCGTGACCTTCCAGGCATTCATCTCGCGCGCCAACGCGAACTGGGCCGCCCCCGCCTTCATCGCGCTGTGCATCCTCGCCTGCGCGTGGGCCTTGAGGGGCTCTGCGCGCTGGCCGATCTACCTTAACAACGTACTGAACGCAGCCATGGCGCTGCTGCTATGTGCGCTCGCCATAAGCCCGGCACTCGTCGCAACGTTGGGCCAGGACAACGCCGCCAAGCGTCTGCGCGGATGGCCGGATGCAGGCCGCACGATCATTACAATCGCGTCATCCGCCCCCTTCACCGCCATCCTCAGCGACGATCGCGAGGACATGGCCTCGCTCTATTACTATACGCGCGACCGCAAGATACCGCTTCGCATGTGGCCAACCCTCAATCCGGCGAACGAGTACCAGGCGCGCCACGCTCTTGCCGCAAGTGAAAGCGCCTACGTGCTTTATGTCTCGCGCAAGCAGGATGTGAACGAAGTTACCAGCGCATTCACCTCACACGAGCGCATCGGCACCATCGAGACGAGGCTCGACCCGAAGCGAACGCGCATTTTTTATCTCTATGCACTCACCGGACCGGTGACTGCGGCAACTTTTCCATCTTTTTCTGATAATCCGTCTACGGACTAAATCGCAGGCACAGCAAATCATCGTTGGCCTGCCACAAGCGCAACCAAAGTGTGCATCGCGAACAGCGAAAGTGTTGCGCGACAATCGTCGACAGATCACCTGTACATCGAGCGAGTGAAATCAGTATCAGGCGCGAGTATCTCTTCGCTTGCCAAGACGATTACCGAGATTTGGCAAGAAATGAATTGGCAGCATGAACTCGCGGAATGCATGTCAATACGCGATTACTTCATGAGCACCGATGCTCAATACACGACCTCACGCATGATCAACACACACTAATCCCATATTTACTCATGTGCGCTATTTGACGTATTACGAATCGTACTGCATGATTCATGCGTTGGGGAAAGCGCGAGGCTGCGCGCGGAAGATCTGGGGAAACAGTCGACCAACTCGAGGGGCTTGAGACCTGTCGATGACAGTGCACACCTTTGTAAAGGGCGCCAACACAGCGGCGCACCTCAGGTCACCGGCGAAACGTAAGATGGTGGAACAGGCTTCCGTGACCGGCAGCGATGCCGGCTCTCAGGGAACGCTGGAATTTCCGTCGTTGGCTCCGCCGGCTGGCAACGCAGCCCAGCAACCGCAGGAGCGCAAGGCAAACCGCTTCCCTGTCAGCGCGGGCGCTCGCGAATTCTACAAGCGCAACTTCCCCGGCACGACGCCCGATGACTGGAATGACTGGCGCTGGCAGGCCCGCACCCGCATTCGCACCCTCGAGCAGCTCGAGCGCATGTTCAACCTGTCGCAGGATGAACGCTCAGCCGCCCTGCGTCACAAGGGATCCCTGCCCGTCGGCATCACGCCTTATTACGCAAGCCTGATGGCGCATGCCGACGCGTCGGAAGCGCTGCGCCGCACGCACATCATGGTGAATGATGAGTATGTCCGGCTGCCCGGCGAAGAAGACGACCCGCTGAGCGAAGATCACGACACCGTGGTCCCCGGTCTCGTGCACCGCTACCCCGACCGGGTCCTGTTCCTGACAACCGGCTTCTGCTCGACCTATTGCCGTTACTGCACCCGCTCCCGGATGGTCGGCAACCCGGGCGGCGAGTACCAGTTTTCCACCTCGCAATGGGAAAAGGCACTCGCCTACCTCGAGGAACACACCGAGGTCCGGGACGTGTTGCTGTCAGGCGGAGACCCCCTGTCCATAGGGGATGACAAGCTCGACTGGCTCCTGACCCGCTTGCGCCGCATCAAGCACATTGAATTCGTGCGCATCGGCACCAAGATCCCGGCGGTTCTGCCGATGCGGATAACCCGTGACCTGGTGAAGATGCTGCGCAAGCACCATCCGCTCTGGATGAGCATCCATTTCACGCATCCCACGGAAATTACGCCGGAAACGCGGGAAGCCACGGCACGGCTTGCGGACGCAGGCATCCCGCTTGGGTCACAGACAGTCCTGCTCAAGGATATCAATGACGACGCAGCCGTGATGAAGTCGCTGATGCACAGTCTCCTCACGATGCGCGTGAAGCCCTACTACCTCTACCAGTGCGATCCGATTAAGGGCTCAGGCCACTTCCGCACGCCCGTTCACAAGGGCATCGAGATCATCCAGGCCCTCCGGGGACATACCACCGGCTATGCCTGCCCGATGTTCGTCGTCGACGCACCGGGTGGTGGCGGAAAGATCCTTCTCGCGCCCGACGCAGTCGCCGGACGCGACGGAGATGACTTGCTGCTGCGCAACTTCGAGGGGCGCCTGTTCAGGTACCCCGACCCGGGTGGCAAGCTCGGTCACGGAAAGAACGTTGCAGCCGCCGAGTGATGGCATCCCCGAAGATCCTCATCCTCATCCCCGAACTGAAGGAGATCGAGCCGGACGACAACCTGGCGACGATCTCCACCGCGAGGGAACTGCAAAGACACTACGACAAGCTGGGCTATCCCCACGAGATGCGGCACTTCGAGTACGTGCCATCCGAGTTCCGCGCCGTGGTGGCGCAAGTCCAGCCCGATTGCATCTTCAACCTTGTTGAATCGGTTTCGGGCACAAGCCGTCTTATTCACGTGCCGCCGATCTACATCGAGGAAATCAACCTTCCCTACACCGGCAGTCCCTCCCACGGGCTGGAGCTGTCGAACGACAAGGTTCTCGCCAAGAAGATCCTGAACTGGGTTGGCCTGCCCACCCCGGCCTGGGGCACGATGCGAACCCTGGATGACAAGGACCCCGCGCGCACCTGGATCGTCAAGGCGCGCCACGAGCACGCATCCTTCGGCATCACCCAGCGAAACGTCTGCCGCGGCGGCGCCCAGGCGGTGGAGATCGCCAGGCAACTCACCGCCGAACACAAGATCCCGTGGTTGATCGAGGAATTCGTCGCAGGTCGGGAATTCAACGTGTCGATGGTCGAGACACCGGCCGGACCGCAAGCCCTTCCGGTCGCTGAAATCGCGTTCGAGAACTATGGACCCGACCTCTACAACATCGTCGACTACAACGCGAAATGGAACGAGCAGAGCTTCGAATACCGCAACACCGTGAGACGCTATGATTTCCCGGCAAGCGACACCCCCCTGCTCCAGGCGCTGCAGGACATCGCACTCAAGACATGGCATGGCTTCGATCTGCGCGGCTGGGCCAGGGTAGACTTCCGTGTAAGCGCCGAGGGCAAGCCCTTCGTTGTGGACGTGAATGCGAACCCCGACCTTTCTCTGGACGCAGGCTTCATGGCCGCCGCTGGACGCGCAGGCCTCGCACCGGAAATAGCCATTCGCATGATCACGGACGCAGCATTCACCGCAGAATGACGACCTTTCGCACCCAATTGCAGCCCGCAGACATAGTCGCGGTGCGCCATCTGGTCCGGGATACCGGCGTATTCTCGCAAGTCGAGGAAGGCTGGGCAGGCGAAGTCATCGAGGCCGCCCTGAAGCAACCCGCGACCTCAGGATATTACGCCCTGATGGCTGACGGCCCTGCAGGCCTCGAGGCCTTCGCCTGTTACGGCCCCATCGATGGCACCCAGAACAGGTTCGACCTCTACTGGATCGCCGTATCACCCTCCGCCCAGGGCAAGGGCCTGGGCGCGAGGCTGCTGGCCGCCAGCATCGATGACGCCCGCGCGCGCGGTGCCACGCACATGTTCATTGATACCTCGACCCGCGAGGATTACGCCGCCGCCCGTGCCCTTTACCTCTCGCAGGGCTTCGAGCTCCAGGGAACGCTCGTCGATTTCTACAGCGATGGCGACGGCAAGGCCCTGTTCGGCCGGAGGCTCTGAAAACCATCCCCTCAGATGGAGCGGTCTGCAGGCGCCGCCTGTCGCCCAAGCTGCCGCTCGCGCCAGACGATGAAAAGCCCCGAAGCGACCACGATCAAGGCCCCCGTCAGAACCTCGGGCCCCGGTATCTCCGAAAAGAAGAGCCAGCCCAGCAGGACGGCCCAGATCATCGCCGCATAATCGAAATTGGCGAGGGTCGACGCCGCCGCATGCCGGTAGCCCGTCGTCATCAGCAGCTGCCCGATCCCGCCCAGGACCCCCAGCGTCACAAGCAGCACGAATTGCTCCAGCGTCGGCGTCACCCATTCGAAGGCAAGCGTCGCACCGCTGATCACGGCGCAGCTGAGCTGGAAGAAGAAGGCGATGGTCAGGGGCGGCTCGGAATGGCTCATGCTGCGAATGAAGATCATGGTGAAAGCAACAAGCACCGCATTGGCGACGGCCAGCAGCACGCCAATCCCTGACGCCACCTGCCCCGAAATATGAGGCAACAGCATCACCAGGACCCCGGCAAAGCCCACGCCCACGGCACTCCAGCGATAGGCCCCCACCTTTTCCCCGAGCAGGCTTGCCGCAAGCACCACCACGATGAGGGGCGATGCGAAGCCGATCGCCGTGAGATCGGCAACGGGCAGATACATGAGGGCACCAAAATAGGTGAACATCGCGAACACGCCCGTGGCTGCCCGCCGTGCATGCAGAAGCGGGTGGCGCGTCTTGAGGGATCTCAATGGAATCCGGCACAGCAACATCCAGGCAATCAGCGGCAGGAATGCAAAGGAAGCCCGGAAGAAGACCACCTCCCCTACCGGTATCTCGCCACCCAGCGATCGCCCCACGACCGCCATCAGCGTGAACACGAACGTGGCCATCACCTTCAGCAGGATCCCGAGCAGCGGGCGCGCCTCGCCTGGCAAGGAGGGGGCAGGATCAGCGCTCAGAGCCACTTTCTCCAGCGGAAAAGCAGGTAGGGAACGACCGCGGAAAGAACGATCGAAACCAGTGCCAGCGGATAGCCATACGCCCAATCCAGCTCGGGCATCGCCTTGAAATTCATGCCCCAAATGCTTGCAAACAGGGTCGGCGGCAGAAAGACGGTGGCGGCGACCGACAGGATGCGGATGATCCGGCTCTGCTCGATGTTGACGACACCAAGCACCGCGTCGAGCAGGAAGGTGATCTTGTTCGACAGATAGGTGGTATGGTCGCTGAGCGACTGGACGTCTCGCGTCATGACCTTGATACGACCCTTGATGTCCTTCGAGTGCCGCTGGTCCATGGCCTGTGACAGGAACGCAAGCAGCCGCCCAAGCGAGATCAGGCTTTCCCGGGCCTTGGATGTAAGGTCGTTCTTGGCCCCAAGGCGCAGCAGGATCGTCTGGTAATCCTTCGAGGCATCGTTCGCATTACTCGCAAACACCTGCTTGGAAACAGCATCGACCTCACTCCCGACCTTCTCCAGCACGTCTGCCGTTCGATCGATCACCGCCTCGAGCAGCCCCGCAAGCACATACTCGCCCTTGACCCACGCCTGAGCCTGCCGTTCGGCCCTGTTCGCAAACGTGTTGAAGGGCTGCGGCTCGGAGTAGCGAACAGTCAGCAGGCGCTCGCCCGCCAGGATGAAGCTGGTCGCCTGGCACTGCGGGTCGGGTGTCTCCGTTCCCGACAGGATAAGAGCCGTCATGAAGGCGGCATCGTCCTCGAGATAGAGGCGGCTCGAAATCTCGATCTCGTCGAGGTCATCGCGGGTGGGTGTATCCACGCCCAGGAAAGCCTTGATGGCCTCCCGCTCCTGGAAACTGGGTTCCAGAACATCGACCCACACGGAGTCGGATGGAATGACGATCGGATCATCGGATTCGCCCGAGCATGTCAGGTTGCGGCGAAGGCAATGCTCCCTGAGGCCGAAGGAACGAAGCATGGGCCACCTCGGGCAAGGTCGGTTGCAGGACGTCGATGGCCCTTATAACCATGCCGGACCGCGATGTGCCAATGCCGGAAAACTGCGGCATGTTTGGCCACCACCGCCTGAAAAGCGTGTCGGCAGCCTCACAGCCGGCATCCAAATTCCAGCATCCCTCATTGCGTTTACAGAACGAAAAGGCTTTAGAGGCAAAAGCTGCGCTGTAAAGCCCAGGTCCTGGTCGGGTATCGGGTGGGCTGCGGGCGGCAAGCAAGGACTGGAGCAAGCCATGGAACTGGGCGATCTGTTTAGCTTTGACAAGAAAGTTGCACCCTCGATCATCAAGCCGATCTATTGGGTCGGGATGGTGCTGATCATCTTTGTGAACATCATCTACTTCTTCTTTGGGTTCGGGCGCCTGTTCACGGTCGGCTTCTTCACCGGCGTGTGGGAGATGCTGGCCGCGATCGTGTCCACCACCTTCGGCGTGCTGGGACTGCGCATCGGGGCAGAACTCTGCCTTGCGATCTTTGAAATTCACGAAAAGACGACGTCGTCCTCGGGAAACTAGGATCCGCTGCCAGTCCGGCGCCTCTGCTGCGGCTCTCCGTCGCCGGCATCCGCTCCGGCCGTGCCTGAGGGCGCATCGGTGAGCCCGCCCTGCCGCTGATGGAAGTACGTCGCCTGCGCCAGCGACCGGAACGCCGCCGTTCCGATCGCCGCATTCCACAGCCAGTTGGGCGGCGCCAGGTCGAGCAAACGGCGCAACAGGAGCTTGCCCCTGAACCGCGGCGCCTCCTCTGCAAGAACGACAGCCGGATGATCGCCCCCGGCAAACATCCAGTCCGCCGCCAGCTGCGCGCAACGCCGTCCCAATCGAAGCGTCTGGACGATCCCCCCGCCCGTCAGCGGCGAGACATGTCCAGCCGCATCACCAATCACCATGACGCGACCCGCATGGGTCCGCCGCAACGTCGCGCCGGAAGGAATAAGTCCGCTTCGCCGTGCCAGCGGACGCCCGAACCCTAGTCCCATTTGGTCTTTCAGGAGGTCAAGGAAGCCCGCCATGTCGGGCCGTCGGCCACCTGAAGCCGCAAGCCCGACCTGGCAGATCCCGACACCCGGGACCACCCAGCCGATATAGCCCGGGGCCAGGGCACTATTGAGGAAGCAATGCAGGTAGCGCCCATCGACACGCCCATGAGGCTCGAATTCAAGCTCGACCCCACTGAGAAAAGCCCGGTTCCGTTGCAGCGAAAAGTGCCGCGCAACCGCTGACGCTACACCGTCCGCGCCAACCAGCAGCCGGGCCTTCAGGCCATGGTCGGCCATCTCGACGAAAGCTCCGGTATCCATCGCCCCGCAAAAACGCCGGCCGAACAGCAGGTCCGCACCTGTACGGGCCGCCTCCTGCGCCATCCAGCGCAGCAAGGCCGGCGTGTCCGTTGCAAGGAAGTAATAGCCCGGCGATGCCAGATCGACGGATCGCCCGCTGGGCGCGTGCAGGCGAACCTCCTGTATCATGCGCGTCAGCCTGACGGGGATATCGACCTCTTCGACCGCCTCCTTCACCAGCAGACCAGTGGTTCGCACGCCTTCCCCCGGATCCGATTTGCGCTCGAGGACCGCGACACGCAGACCCCGCATCGCAGCCGTCCGGGCACACGACAGCCCTGCAAAACTGGCCCCGATGATGACGACATCATACTCGCGCACGCGATCCCTCCGGCAACGCGCGCCACCCTAGATGAAGCACATCGCCCTTTGGGATCAAAGCCGCGCAAGTGTAGCGCTGCTCACAGTGAAGACACTGCAAGCCGCCACGAGAGCGAACCTCAGTGGTTACCGACGCGCGTTCTTCACGAGGTCGCTGACAACGGCAGGATCAGCCAGCGTCGTCGTATCGCCGAGATTGGACGTGTCGCCCTCGGCGATCTTGCGCAGGATACGCCGCATGATCTTGCCAGAGCGCGTCTTCGGCAACCCGGGGGCCCACTGGATCACGTCCGGCTTTGCGATCGCACCGATCTCCTTGCCAACCCAAAGCACCAGTTCCTTGCGCAACTCTTCCGTCGCCGCGACCCCGGCCTTCAGCGTGACATAGGCATAGATCCCCTGCCCCTTGATGTCGTGCGGATAGCCGACGACCGCCGCCTCGGCTACCTGCGTATGGGCAACAAGCGCAGACTCGACCTCCGCTGTTCCAAGCCGGTGCCCCGACACATTGATCACATCATCGACCCGCCCCGTGATCCAGTAATAACCATCGCCATCGCGCCGGCAGCCGTCCCCGGTGAAATACTTCCCGGGATAGGTCCTGAAATAGGTATCGACGAACCGCTGGTGGTCGCCATAGACCGTGCGCATCTGCCCCGGCCATGACTCTGCAAGCACCAGATTTCCGGTGGTCTCGCCTTCAAGCACCCGACCTTCGGCATCCACCACTTGCGGCACGATCCCGAAGAAGGGGCGCGTCGCCGACCCGGGCTTGAGCGGCGTCGCACCGGGCAGCGGCGTGATCAGGATCCCGCCCGTCTCCGTCTGCCACCACGTATCCACGATCGGACAGCGACTGTCTCCAACCACGCGGTGATACCACAGCCAGGCCTCCGGATTGATAGGTTCGCCCACCGATCCCAGCAGACGCAGCGACGCCCGGCTTGTCCTCTTCACAGGCTCCTCGCCATCGCGCATCAGCGCCCGGATAGCCGTCGGCGCCGTGTAGAAGATGTTGACCTTGTGCTTGTCGATCACCTCCCAGAAGCGCGACACGGTGGGATAGTTCGGAACACCCTCGAACATCAGCGTCGTCGCACCATTCGAAAGCGGTCCATAGACGATGTAGCTATGCCCCGTGACCCAACCCACGTCGGCCGTGCACCAGTAGACGTCACCGTCATGGTAATCGAACACGTAGTGATGCGTGATCGAGGCATAGACCATGTAGCCACCTGTCGTGTGCAGCACGCCCTTTGGCTTTCCGGTCGAACCCGATGTGTAGAGAATGAACATCGGGTCTTCCGCGTTCATCTCCTCCGGCTTGCACGTGGCAGGGACCGTCGCGGCAAGCTCGTGATACCAGTGGTCACGCCCCGCCTTCATGTCGACCGGGCCGCCCGTGCGCTTCACGACGATGACCGACTTCACGTTCGGGCACTGCTTGAGCGCCTCGTCGGTATTGGCCTTAAGCGGAATATGCTTGCCGCCGCGCAATCCCTCATCCGCGGTGATCACGAAATCCGAGGCACAGTCGAGCACGCGCCCTGCAATGCTGTCCGGCGAGAAACCGCCAAAAACGACCGAGTGCACCGCGCCGATGCGCGTGCAGGCCAGCATCGCATAGGCGGCCTCCGGGATCATCGGCATGTAGATCGTGACCCGGTCGCCCTTCTTGACACCCTGCCCCTTCAGCACATTCGCGAAGCGGCACACTTCTTCGTGCAACTGCTTGTAGGTGATGTGCTTGGAATCCGCGGGGTCATCTCCCTCCCAGATGATCGCGGTCTGGTCGCCACGCGTCGCAAGGTGCCGGTCGATGCAATTGACGCTGGCATTCAGCGTCCCGTCTTCATACCAGCGAATATGCAGGTCGGACGCGGCATACGAGACATCCTTTACCTTGGTATAGGGCCGGATCCAGTCGATCCGCTTTCCATGGTCACGCCAGAACGCGACAGGATCTGCGATCGACGATTGGTACATCTCGAGGTACTTCGCGTTGTCGACATAAGCCCGCTGGGCCCAAGGATCCGTCACGGAAATCACTGGCTCGGACATCTGGAAAAACTCCTGCGCAAGGAAGATGGGTATTGTGCGGCTCTACTCGCCGAGGACTTCGTCGGTATGGGCTCCGATGGCCGGCGGATCGAGCCGGATCGAACACGGTGTCTTCGAGAAATTCAGCCCCGGCCGCATCGCGACATAGCGACCCTCGCCTGCAATCTCGCGCTCCTCGAAGAAGCCGACGGCCTTGAAGTGAGGATCATCGAACAGGGTCGTCATTTCATTCGCGCGCATCGCCGGAATGTGATGCTCGGCGCACAGCGCCATCCAGGCCTCTGTCGTGTGGGCCAACGCAGCATCGCGCATCATGTCGTAATAGGCATTCACGCGCGCCTTGCCATCGGCGGCAGAGAGAAAGCGTTCGCTATTGTAGGCATCCGGAATGCCGCCAAGCTCGAGGAACTTGACCGACCCCTCGCGGCTGGCCGGAAGCACCACCAGATACCCGTCCTTCGTCTTGTAGGGGCGGCGGTGCGGGGTGATCGTGGTGGGATGCCCGAACTTCCCGGGCAGATCCGGATAGGTCTTGCCCCAGAGATGCTCGGCCTGGATGAACCCCGTGAAGGTTTCCAGCATCGGAACCTCCACGAACTGGCCCTCGCCGGTGCGCGCCTTGTGCTGAAGGGCAGCCAGTGTCGCAATCACGGCAAACAAGCCGCAGGTCTTGTCGGCAATCACCGAAGGCAACGGCCGCAACGACGGATCCCCATCATAAAGCGGCAGCAGGTCGCACGCCCCGGAGGCCCCCTGGATGAGGTCATCGAAGGCCTGCCTGCCATTATACGGCCCGCCCGACCCATAGCCGACCGCCTCGACATAGACGATATCAGGCTTGATACCGGCAACATCGGCATAACTGAACCCGAGCCGCCGCATCGCCTCGGGACGCATGTTGTGGATGAAGACATCGCCCGACCGCACCAGCTTTGTCAGTGCGCGCTTGCCCGCCTCGCTTTTGAGGTCGATGGCAACCGACCGCTTGTTGCGGTTCAGCGCGACGAACAAGGGACCCATGGTCTGCGACGTGGGCGCCTTGCCCTGTCCCCGCTGCCTGTCGCCAGAAGGCTCTTCGACCTTGATGACATCCGCGCCAAGATCCCCCAGCGTCTGCGTGGCATAGGGTCCAAGCACGTACTGCGTGAGGTCAATGATCCGGATCCCTTGCAGGGGGCCGGGTCGGGCCTCGCTTTTCGCCGTCATGGCTTCGCTCTTTTCTTGAATGGCGGGACAGGCTAACCCTACTCGCGTTTCCAAGCGGAATTCTAGGGGCTCCCATGCAGCTTCATCAATCATCCTGGCCGGAAATCGAGGAATACCTGAAAACCTCGACAGGCATCATCGTGCCCATAGGGTCCACCGAACAGCACGGCCCCAACGGCCTGCTCGGTACCGATGCGATCTGCCCCGAGGTGATTGCAAGATTGGCGGGCGACGAGAGCGGCATTCTGGTCGGCCCCACCTTCAATGTCGGCTCGGCGCAACATCACCTGGGCTTTCCCGGAACGATCACGCTGCGCCCATCGACCATGATCGCAGCCATGTCGGACTGGGCATCCTCACTGATGCGCCACGGCTTCGACAGGATCTACTGGTTCAATGGTCATGGCGGCAATGTGGCCCCTGCAAACGCAGCATTCTCCGAAATCTATTCCGAGTTCTCATTTGGCCGCGCCAGCTCCAATCAACGGCCCGTCAGGCTCTTCCTGCGCAACTGGTGGGAACTGCCAGGCGTAGGCGATCTCTGCCGCGAGATATTCCCCGTTGGCGAAGGAAGCCATGCGACGGCCTCGGAAGTGTCCGTGACCTACTACGCCTACCCGGATGCACAGAAGAAGGTCGAGATGCATCCCAGGATCGCACCGACAGGCTCGATCCGTGATGCCGATGACTACCGCCGGCAATTCCCTGACGGGCGCATCGGTTCGGATCCCAGCCAGGCCTCGCCGGAGAAGGGCGAGCGGATCGTGAAGGCTGCCGTAAAGGCGCTGGTCAGCGACTTCCAGTCCTTCATGAAGGCCTCCTAGTCCAGGACGAAGATCGTCCCCGCGCGCACCGCAAGTTTTACGGTGCGCAGGAACTGGCCCGCACACGGACCTGCCACGCAAAAACCGTCAGCCGGCCTGAACCGCGCCCCATGCGTGGAGCAGACGAGGAAGCCTGCGCGGTCGAGGAACCGATCGGGAAAAGTCTCGAGGGGCGTCCCGCGGTGCGGGCATGAATTCAGATAACCAGACACCGTGCCACCAGACGCAACCACGATGATGTCGCGCCGCCCCGCCCCCTCTCCGACCACGAAACTGCGCGCCGCGCCATCGGCAACGGCATCCCTGACACACAGGGCCGCAGCACCTTCGGGCAGGTCGGCAGCTGTCATCAACGAACCTTGACACCGCCCAGGTGGCAGATCCTTTGCCATTCCTCGGCCGTAACCGGTTGCACGGAAAGACGCGTATTATTGACGAGGACCATCTTCGCAAGCAGCGGATCGGACTTGGCCATGACCAGCGTCACCGGCGTCTTCAGGGTGTCGCGCGCGACAACGTCGACCACCGACCAGTCGCCAGCCTCTGCCGTAGGATCGGGATAGGCCTCGCGCACGATTTCAACAGTGCCGACAACGGCGCGCTGGATGTTCGAGTGATAGAAAAACCCGCGGTCGCCCTTCTTCATCGCGCGCAGGTAATTGCGCGCCTGAAAATTGCGCACGCCGCTCCACGGCTCACCCTTTTCACCGCGTGCAATCTGCTGCTCCCATGACCACGTGTCGGGCTCTGACTTGAGAAGCCAGTAGGCCCGGCTCATGACGCGATGGCCCCGATCGAACAACGCCACGGACGAATATCGACCGATGCAAATAAGCCCCCGAGTGCATAGGGATCTGCCGCCGCAAAGGCCTGTGCCGCCGCAAGGCTCTCGGCTTCAAGCACGATCAGGCTACCCGTCATGGACTGCCCGTCATCGGACAGGAACGGCCCGGCCAGTCGCACGGCCAGCTTGTTGGCCTCGATATAGGCAAGATGGCGCGGCCGGATCTCCATCCGCAGCGCGCCGGCATTCGGCTTGTCGATGCAGGTCAAAACAAAAAGCATGCGTCTCTAGTGCTCGCTCTTGAGCGGCCTCGATAGCAGGGCCCTGATTGCGGTGTCGACATCAATGTCACCCGAAACGATGCCGGCAACAGCCTCGGCGATCGGCATCTGGATGCCAGCCGCCTTCGCGCGGCGAACAAGTGCGGGCGCTGTCGCCGCACCCTCGGCAAGAGGCGCCCGGCCAGTCGACCTCTCGCCTCGCGCCAGATGCACGCCAAGCGCAAAATTCCGGGATTGGCGGCTCGACGCGGTGAGAACAAGATCGCCGAACCCGCTCAGCCCCGTCATGGTCTCGAGCCGGGCGCCCAGCACTTGCCCGAACCGCGCCATTTCGGCAAAGCCCCGCGTCATCACGGCAGCACGAGCGCTCTCTCCAAGCCCCCGCCCCTCGACCACGCCACAGGCAATCGCCAGCACATTCTTCACCGCACCGCCGATGGCGACCCCGTTCATGTCACTGGAGGCATAGGGCCGAAAAATGCCCGATCCAAGCGCCTCGCAAAACCTCCCGGCAAGCGGGAGCGCATCAAAGGCAATGGTGACGGCGCACGGCAACCCCTGCACGATCTCATCGGCAAATCCGGGCCCGGACAGCAACCCGAACAAGCCGTCAGTCTGCACCTCGCGGGCCACCTCATGCATCAGGAGCCCTGTTTGGCTCTCCATGCCCTTGGCACAGATGGCAGCCGGAACCCGCACCCGCCCCATGGATCCGAGGACCGTGCGCAATGCCTGCGCCGGACAGGCAACAAGCAGCCCATCGCAGCCCCCCAGCAACGCCGGCTCCGCCACCGCCTCAATCTGCGGCAACAAGGACCGGCCAGGCAGGAAGCGAGCATTTCGATGGTGCAGATTGATCTCGTCGGCCAGCTCTGCCCGGTTCGCCAGCAAGGTCACCCGTCGCCCCGCCAGGGCGGCGGCCTGCGCCAGCGCCGTGCCCCAGGCGCCGGCGCCAACGATCCCGATATGGTTTATTTTTTCGGCGTCCACGGTTCTGGACCTACGCTGCCTGAATGATTTATTGAAGATTCACTCGAAACCACTAAGCTGCACGCTCAAATGTTGTGCAAAGACACAGTCCGCGGAAACATCCTGGAAGCCGCCCGCAAGCGGTTCCTCCACTACGGCTACGCCAAGACCACGATGGCGGAGATCGCCTCCGACTGTAGCATGTCACCGGGCAACCTATACCGCTATTTCCCCGGCAAGCTCGACATCGCCGAAGCCATCTGCACCGAGGCAGGAGAGTACGCGGTCGCTCGCTTGCGCGAGGTGCTGCGTCGACCCAGCCGCACCGCCAAGGAGCGCTTGCGGGACTTCCTGTTCGCCGACATGAAACTGACCTACGACCAGCTCGAATACGACAAACAGGTGTTTGAGATGGCCCGCGTTGTTGCGCAGGAAAGGCCTCAGTTTGCGAACAGGATCCTGGCGCTGAACCGCGCCTTGCTGTCCGAAATCCTCGCTGCCGGAAACGCATCTTCGGAGTTCTTCATCGAGGACGTGATTTTCACCGCCGAGATGCTGCAGTCGGCCACCATGAAGTTCCGCTACCCGCAGCTGCACTCCAAGCTTCCCTATGACAAGCTGGAGCGCGAGCTCGACGGCGTCCTGAACTTGCTTCTCAATGGCCTCGACGACGGCGGCGCCGGCAAGGAGCAACCCGCAAAAACAACCCAGCAATCGCCTTCGTCCGATGACCTCGTCACCATTTGACCTCGAAATAGCACAAAAAACTGCGACATTTTGTCATTTGTGCAAAAACGCTGAACGAAAACGATTTCATTCATTGATCTAAAGTCAGTGATCGCATATATAAGTCTCATGAGCGGTCGGCACACGAACTGACCCGCAAACAAGGAGACTGGACATGACGAACACCGGCAACCTCATCTCGGACATCACCGCCACCTTCGCCGCCTTCGCGCTGGCAGCCTATGGCGTGGTCTTTCTGGCAAACGCCGCTGGCCTGATCTAATCGCGAGGCAAAAGCGCTTAAACCAAAGCGGCCGGCCCCCTTCGGGCTGGCCGTTTTTGTTTGGCCTCAAGGGCTTGGACCGCGCGCCTCAAATACGGTTAACAGCGCGTTGACGATCACGCCGAGCCCCCGATCCTCGCAGTAAAAACCCGGAGGAAAGAGGGAGAAAAAAGAGAGTTATCAGCGGGTTACAGAGAAAAAGTAAGACGGGATCTTAAAAAATCAGGCCTTCGCCCCGGCAATCCCAGCCATCCGGGCGTCCAGCGGCCAACGCGCCCGCGCAGGCGCATCGAGCCCATCCCGCAACCCAGCCTCGAGGCGCTCAATGCCCGCCCAGGCGACCATCGCAGCGTTGTCGGTGCACACGGCCGCCGGCGGCACGACCAGCCTGACGGAATACGAAGCCGCCAATTCTTGCAGCGCCCGGCTCAGTGCCCCATTGGCCGCAACCCCGCCCGCCACAACAAGCGAACGCACACCCGCCTGCCGCACCTCTTTGCCGGAGAGGGCAGCCCGCGTTCTGTCAATCAGGGCCGCCACCGCCGCAGCCTGAAAACTCGCCGCCAGGTCTGCAACAGCCTCGTCCGTCAACTCCGTGACCTCGACATGACGGCGCACGGCTGACTTCAGCCCTGAAAACGAAAAGTCGTAACCGTCGGTTCCAGCCATGGGTCGCGGCAGCTTGAAACGGAGCGGGTCCCCCGTGCGCGCCGCCCGCTCGACGGCCGGCCCCCCGGGAAAACCAAGCCCCAGCATCTTGGCTGCCTTGTCAAAAGCCTCGCCAACCGCATCGTCGATCGTCGTGCCGAGCCTTTGAAACTGACCTACACCACGGCAGATCAGCAACTGGCAGTGCCCCCCGGAAACCAGGAGCAGCAGGTAGGGATAGGCAACACCCTCCACGAGCCGCGCCGTGAGAGCATGCGCCTCGAGGTGGTTCAACGCTACGAGGGGTTTCCCGCTGGCAAGCGCCATTGCCTTTGCAAGGGTAAGCCCCACGGCGACGCCACCGACCAGGCCGGGCCCGGACGTCACCGCGATGCCGTCAAGCCCATCAAGCCCGCAACCAGCCTCTCGAAGCGCCTGCTCAACCACGGAATCGATGAGGTCCGCATGCGCCCGCGCCGCGATCTCAGGCACGACCCCGCCATAGGGCCGGTGCGCGTCGAACTGACTGGCGATGACATTCGACAGGATCCGGCCAGGACCAGGGGCCTGCCCAACAACCACGGAGGCGGCTGTTTCGTCGCAGCTGGTTTCAATGCCAAGCACCGTCAGCACGAAGGTTCAACCCATTCCACGCGTTGGAAAATATGGCGAAGCCCGACAATCATCTATAGCTTGCGCCCGACCCGGCCACCTCTATCACTTGATCTTCCACGCGTGCAAACACCCATTCGCATCGGAACCCGCGGCTCACCGCTCGCGCTGGCCCAGACCAGGCTGGTGATGGCGGCCATCATGCGCCAGCAGGGCTGGACGCAGCAGGACGCAGACGCGCGCATGCAGGTCGTGACCATCAAGACCAGTGGCGACCGCATCCAGGACAGGCCGCTCGCCGACGTCGGAGGCAAGGGCTTGTTCGCCAAGGAACTCGAGGAAGCCCTGCTGCGCAACGAGATCGATTGCGCCGTGCACTCCCTCAAGGACATGCCAACCCTGTTGCCCGAGGGCCTTGTCCTCGACTGCATTCTTCCGCGCGAGGACCCGCGGGATGCGCTTGTCTGCAACATCGCCGATACAATCGACGCCCTGCCCCGTGCGGCACGCTTTGCAACCGGTTCGGTCAGGCGTCAGGCGCAAGTACTCAACCGGCGCCCCGACCTTGAAATGCTGCCGCTGCGCGGCAATGTCGATACGAGGCTCTCGAAGGTAACCGGCGGTGATGTGGATGCCACGTTGCTGGCCATCGCGGGCCTGAACCGGCTCGGCAAGACCGGCAGCGCCATTCACCTCTTGCCGACAGAAATATTCCTGCCCGCCGTCGCCCAGGGCGCCATTGGCATCGAGACGAGAAGCAGCAACGCCTACCTGCGCGACATCCTCGAGCACATCAACGACGCCGAAGCCCGCCTCGCCGTCTCCCTCGAGCGCGCGTTTCTGACCGTGCTCGATGGCTCCTGCAAGACACCCATTGCAGGCTATGCACGCCGAACCCGGGACGGCCAGATGCTCTTCCAGGGTTGCGCCCTCTCGCCCGACGGCAGCAAGCGCTTCGACGTCAGTCGAACCAGCCGCGTTGACAGCACGGCCCACGCACTCGCCATCGGACAGTCAGCGGGCGAAGAACTGCTTGCAGCCGCAGGCAGGTCGTTCTTCCAGGTCTGACCGATGCGGGTGCTGCTGACACGCCCGTTGCAGGCCGCCATCGAGACCGCAGGAAACCTTGAACAGCGGGGCTGTCAGGCGCTGCTGGAGCCTCTCCTTCAGATCATCCTCGAACCCGGCCCGCCGGTCGATGTCAGCAACTTCGCCCTGCTGATCCTCACCAGCGCCAATGGTGCAGACGCAGCAGCGGCGCGCCTGGCTGACCGTCTGATCCCCGTACTCGCCGTAGGCCCCGCCACGGCAAGCGCCGCCCGCAGCCACGGCTTCCCCAATGTCCATGAAGCCGACGGCAATGGCGTTCAGGGGATCATCACCAGCCTGTCACGCATGAGCCTGCCAAAGACGCGCCCCCTGCTGCACATCTCCGGAGCGCAAGTCGCAGGCGACCTGCAGGCAGAGGCCGAGAAGCGCGGGTTCACGCTCGAACGGATGAAACTCTACCGTGCCCACGCCGCAACCGAACTTTCGGCCGCGGCAGTAGAGGGGCTGAAGGAACGCCGCTTCGATGCCGTGATGCTCTTCTCGCCACGCACCGCCGCGATCTTCGAGAGCCTGGTCGCGAAAGCCGCACTTCAGGACACCCTCACCGGAACATGCGCCTGTGTGATCAGTGAAAACGCGGCCAAGCCACTGGAATCACTTAACTTCCGTAAGGTTTTGGTGGCAAAAGAACCCACCACCCAGGCCATGTTGGACTTGCTGGACGAACTGTGACGGCACGGACAGGGCATTTGGCCACTGCTACGGCTTAGCGGAATGTTGCATATCAGGGAGCGGATCTTCCGAGTGGGGTTGAAACCATGAACCAGTTGCAGTTGCCGCCGGGTACGGATGCCACCATGCCAAGGACCGAACGGCGCCAGCGCCATGGACTGATCGAGGACTGGCGTGATGCGCTGGGCATCGTGCTGCTTCTCTTTGTGGCCGCGTTCCTCGGCGCAGTCCTCTCGCGCTTCTGGCCCGAAACGGAAGTGCGCGGCGAAACCGAATTCGCTGACATGGAGACCCGCCTGTCGGCCATTGAAGGCAAACTGGCGAACCTGTCGCAATCACGGGACATGACCGCAGCGCGAACCCGCATCGACACGTTGGAAAAACGCCTGTCGACCGTGGAGGCGAGCTTCGCCGCCTTGGGCGAGCCAGCATCAGCCGACAAAACCGCCCCCGCCCTGCAAGGCCCGCAGGCCACCGCAGCCGCCACGCTTCTGGCAACAGCAAAACGGGTCGAGGCCATGGCGCAGCGACTGACCGAACTGGAGACCCGCACCGCCTCCTTGCCCGAGGATCTGGCCAAGACCAAGGCAACCCTCGAAACACTCGCAGCCGGTTCCACGGGCGTCCAGACCAGCCTGAACGAGCTGTCCACGCGAATGAACAAGCTCGAGGCCTCGGACATTCTTGACCTCGCCCGGCGGGCATCCGTGGCCTCTGCCGTTGCCAACCTCACGCGGGCGGCACAGGGATCATCGCCCTTCCGCACCGAGTACGACGTGGTGGCGGGATTGCTGCCGGGCAACAACAATCTCCTGAAGATCCAGCGCCATGCGGCAACGGGCCTTCCCACGACGGGCACGCTCATATCGACATTCGGCAACACGGCCACCGCCGCCCTCGCGGCCGAGCGCAACGGCAAGGGCTCCGACGGCATGTCGCGCCTCTGGAGCAATGTCTCGGGTCTCGTGACCTGGCGATCAACATCGGAAACCGCGGGATCATCGACCGAGAGCAGATTGGCGCGGGCCGAAATCAGGTTGAAGGCTGGCGACCTCGCCGCTGCCGTCAAGGAGCTCTCGGCGATCCGCGGCAGCGCCGCCCGCACCCTGAGCACCTGGCTGCAGAAGGCGCAGGCGCGTGTCAGCGTCGAGGCAACCCTGGCCGAGCTGAACACACAGGCCATCGACGCCATCCAGTCCGGGCAGGCAGGCGAAACGCCCCCCACGCAAACCCCGGCACCATGAGGGCCATCCCGAGATGATGCGCGCAATCTGGTTGTTCCTCCTGATCGCACTGATCGCAGCTGGCGCAAGCCAGATCGCAGACATTCCGGGCACGGTGACCGTAACCAGGCCCGATCAGGAACTACGGCTTTCGATACCGGTCGCCATTGCGGCCGTGATCGTCCTGTCGATCGCAACCATTCTTGCCTACCGCCTCATCACCGCCTTTGTCGACGCGCCCGCCGAATTCTTCAGGTGGCGCGCCATGGGGCGGCAGGCCCGCGGTCAGGCCGCCGTTACGAAAGGTCTTGTTGCAGTGGCCGCCGGCGATGACGAGGAGGCCCGCAAACAGACGCGCAAGGCCCTGTCACTTGTCGGAGAGCCTCCCCTCGCGCTTCTGCTGGCCGCACAAGCAGCCCAGATGGAGGGAGACGACGAAGCCGCCCAGCGCTACTTCACCCAGATGCTCCAGTCCAAGGAAACCGAATTCCTGGGGCTTCGCGGCTTGTACATGTCGGCCCTGCGCAGGCAGGACACGAGCCAGGCTCTCCTGATCGCCGAACGCGCCCGCCTCCTGCGGCCCAAGACACGCTGGGCATTGACCGCACTCTTCGAGCTCAACGTCGCCCAGCGCCGGTGGACCGAGGCTTCTGCCGCCATCGACATGCAGGTCAAGGCACGTCAGCTCGATCCGGCCATCGCCAAGCGGCGCAAGGCCGTGCTGGCGACAGCTGCCGCGCACGCAGCGCGCGCCAACGGCGAAGGCGAGGCCGCCGCACGCCTCGCTGAAGACGCGTTGGGGCTGGTTCCCGGCTTCGGCCCGGCCGCAATCATTGCTGCCGAAAGTGCCGCCGCCCAAGGCAAGCTGTGGCGAGCGGCAAGTCTCGTTGAAGCAGCATGGTCGCGGGGTCCCCACCCGGATCTCGCCAGGGCCTACGCCACCATGCGCGCAGAAGAGCCATCTCAAGCCAGGGCGAAGCGACTGGCCGGCCTTGCCGCCATGAACCCGCATCATCCTGAAAGCCGGATCCTTGCCGCTGCAGCCTCGATGTCCCAGGGACGCTTCCAGGAAGCAAGCGAGCACATCAGGCCCCTCGCCGACCACACCCCGACGGTACGCGTGTGCATGATGATGTCCGAGATCGAGCGCGGACTGGGCGGTGACAGCATGCTGGCGCGCGACTGGGCGACCCGGGCACTCAAGGCCCCGCATGACGCCACCTACGCCTGTGACGCCTGCCTGAGGACCCAGAACGAATGGTCGCCGACCTGTAATGCCTGCGGCGCGTTTGACACGCTGACGTGGCAAAGCGGCGCCACGGAACACGAGGCAAGACCGCCATCGGACAGCATAACGGCCTACGCAACCGTGGTGGGCAGCGCAGCCCCGCTCTACCGGCACACGGTTAAGCCCCAGCCGGGTCAGCCTGGCCCTGCCCGCGACAACGGGCACCCGCAAGGGGAATATTCTCCCAATGCGCGCGACGATGCTATGATGGGCCCACCGCCCCGGGCACCCGATGACCCCGGCCCGGAGGCCGAGGATTTCACCCTTGGCGGCGGCGACAGGAAGCGAAAGAGACTGAGACTATGGTAGGACGTATCTTCCGCGGAACGCTGGTCGTTCTTGCATTGCTGATCTTTGCAGCGATCGGCTTGGTGGTGTTCCTGTCCGACCCGGACGTGAGGGATATCGAAGCCCGCGAGAAATACGGCAAGCCCCCGTCTCAGTTTGTCACGTTGCCCTCCGGCGCAACGGTTCACTATCGCGACCAGGGGCAGCGCAATGGACCAGCGCTGGTTCTTTTGCATGGCTCCAACGCATCGCTTCACACCTGGGAGCCATGGGTTTCCCAGATCGGCGACCAGTTCCGCATGGTCAGCATCGACCTCCCGGGTCACGGCCTGACCGGGCCGGTGCCGGGAGACGACTACAGCCAGGAAGCCATGACGCAGTTCGTGAACGAATTCACGAGCGTCATGAACATCGAGCGCTTTGCACTGGCGGGCAATTCCATGGGTGGAGCCGTTGCAGCCCGTTTTGCGCTTCGCCACCCCGAGCGACTGACGGCGCTTGTCCTTGTCAATGCGGCTGGCCTCCCGTCGAAGACGCCCCGGGACCCGGGACTGGGCTTCGTGATCGCGCGTACCCCCGTGATCCAGAACGTGATGCTCTACGTCTCACCGCGCGGCCTGTTCGAAGACGGACTGAAGAAAGCATTTTCCAGCGACGCCCTCGTCACGCCTGAAATGATCGACAGGTACTGGATCCTCAACCGCAAGGCAGGAAACCGCGCGGCATCGCTGAAACGGTTCCAGACGCCCTTTGACACGTTCGTCCAGGACAACGTCGCAAGCATCACGACGCCGACATTGATCCTCTGGGGCGACCAGGACACCTTGACCCCGCCCGACATAGGCCAGTCCTACAACGAGGCGATCAAGGGATCGAAGCGTGTGGTGTTCCGCAACACAGGCCACGCCCCCATGGAAGAGGTCCCCGAGCAGAGCGCCCGCGTGGTCCGCGAGTTTCTGTCTCCCGCCCCTATCGGTTTGCCACCCGCGCAATGACGCGGGCGTAGGCCTCGACATTCAGTTCAAGGGCGGCGGGATCGATCTTGTCCAGCGTGTCATTGTCGGTGTGGTGCAGGTCGAAGTAGCCGCTGCCGTCCTGATCGACATCGATGATGGGAACGCCGGCCTTGTGCAGCGGCGCGATATCGACCCCACCCGAGGTCTCAAGCCGGCCCCGCTCGATCCCGAGCGGCGCAATGGCCGCATGGACCGTCTCATAGAACGGAAGATCCGCTGCAGGCACATTGGTATTGAACCGCCATGGAACGCCTGCACCAAAATCCGCCTCGCCTGCCATGACGTGACGCTTGATCTCGTCAGGGCGTCGTAAGGCATAATCCTCGCCACCATGCCCGCCGAATTCCTCGGCGCCATAGAGCACGACCCGAATGGTTCGCTTCGGTTTGCGCGCCTCCCCTGCCGCGCGCACGGCGGACGCAAGGGCCATGGCCACACCCGCACCATCGTCGATGGCGCCGGTCCCCTTGTCCCACGAGTCCAGATGCGCGCTCATCAGGACGATTTCTTCCGGCTTCTCCGTACCCGGAATGTCGCCGATGACATTGCCCGACAACGCCTTGGGATGATGCGTGGTGCGAATATCCATGCGCACCGCAACCCGACCATTGGCCTTGAGCAACCGTTCCATCTGGTCCGCATCCGGACCCGAGAGTGCTGCCGCCGGGACTTTCTTGACGGCCTCGTCGTAGCGCATGTTGCCGGTATGCGCGAAACGATGGCTGTCTGTACCGGCCGATCGGATCAGCAGGCCGACAGCCCCGCGCCGCGCCGCCTCGACGGCCCCGCGTGCACGTTTGCGCACGGCAGGCCCGTATCCTGAACCATCCCGCGCGCGCACCATGCGGTCATTGATGTAGACGATCTTGCCGCGATAACTGCCCTCCGGCGCCTTGAGCAGCGCGTCAAAGCTCTCCACCAGGACAACGTCGGCCTTGAGGCCTCCACGCGGTGTAGAGACCGATCCGCCCAGCGTGGAAATCACCAGTTCCTGCTGCGATGGGGCAATCAACGTGACGGCCTCGTACTGCCGCTGCCAGCCGGGAAAAGTGAAAGTCTCCTCCTTCACGTTCTGGAACCCCAGCGCCTTCATCTTCGAAATCGCCCACGCCCGCGCCTCTGCCTCCTTCTCGGTCCCGGCAAGCCGCGCGCCGACCTCTGTTGTCAGCGAGGTAACAAGCTCTTGGCCAAGCCCGGGCCGCGCAGGAGGTTCCGCGGGCCCGCCGTCGCTGACGCAGGCCGAAAGCAGCAGGCTGGTCGCAAGAACGGGCAGAAGCCCCCTGGCAAATTGCATGACAAAGATCCCGTAAGAACACCGCGCGAAATGGCAGCTCCAAAGTCTCGCTGCAATCGCCCGCGGCGGCAACCCCGCTCCCGGGGAACCACGACCAACCCGAAAAATCCCGGTAATCCGGGTACGATTAAGTTAACACTACGACGAGAAACCGCATCCAGCTCTCAGCAGAACAAAGTGACGCGCAACGATTGGTTGGCAAATTTCTGCGATTGCTTGCGCGAGGGCGGCCACGTATGTTCCGCGCCTCTTTGGTCAGCCGCCTTAGCTCAGCCGGTAGAGCATCGCATTCGTAATGCGGGGGTCAGGTGTTCGAGTCACCTAGGCGGCACCATCTCCCCTCATCTGCAATCCCGGCCTTAAGCGCGGCGCGACTGTCTTCCGCTCTGGAGTAGCGCGCAGCCGATCACCACGACGGCGATCGCGGCACCAAGCAGGTCAGCACCCGGGTCCGCAAAAAGCAGTGCAAGCCCCGCGACAAGGCTGAGCCCGCGGACGACGGTCCCGACCGACCGTCCAATCCATCCACCCACGGCAACAGACAGCAAACCCACGCCGATCATGGCCGTCAGTGTGGTCCACGCGATCGTCTGCCAATCACCGAACATGAGCAACGCCGTCCCCTCGGGTGAAAGGCAGAAGACAAACGGCACCAGAAATGCCGGCAGGCAGTACTTCCACGCCTGCAACATCGTCGAGAACGCATCCCCGCGCGTCACGGCCGCCGCCGCAAACGGCGCCAGCGCCGTCGGCGGGGACACATCGGCCAGCACCGCATAGTAGAACAGGAACATGTGAGCGGCCGGCTCCGGCACACCCACATCCCGCAGCGCCGGCACCAGCATGACGGCAGCAATGATGTAGGACGCCGTGACCGGCACGGCGGTCCCCAGCAGCCACATGGCAATGGCAGCGAACAGCACCGTCAGAAATGCACTGCCGCCACCGAAGTCGACGATGAGCCCCGAGATGTTGAGCCCAAGCCCCGTCAGCGTGATCACGGAAACAATGATCCCGGCACACGCGCACGTCACGGCGATGCTCACCACATTGCGGGCACCGTCGACCAAGGCCTCGAACAGGGCAAGGCTCGAAGGATCCGCCACCTGCCGCTCGATCCTGGCACCGGCAAGATGACAGGCCGCATGAAGTAGGCAGGCCACGAGCCCGAGGAAAACGGCCTCCGAAGCACGCACATCCAGCATCAGCAGAACCAGCGCGACCACCACGCCGGCCAATGCCCCATGCAGTGTGCCCAGCCGGCTTTCGACGCGAACGAAGCTCAGGGCAAAGCCCAGTGCGATCGACCAGAACACCGCCATGAAGGCGCTCATGCCGATCGCAAGGAACACGGCGATCGCCCCGAGCGAGAGGAAATGATAGCCCTGCGACCACGTCAGCTCCCAGACCGAAGCCTCGCTCGTTCGCACCGGCGACACGCCAAGCCGGCGCGCATCCGCCTCTACCATCAGCCAGCACGACAGGTAATAGAGCAGCGTCGGGATCGCCGCCATCACCAGCACGTCCAGGTAGCTGATCTCGAGATACTGCGCGATGAGGAACGCAGCCGCCCCCAGCGTGGGCGGCGACAGCAGCGCCCCGATGCCAGCCGCCGACAGCAGCCCGCCGGCAACATGGGCGGGATACCCTGATTGCTTCAGCATCGGCCAGGCCAGCGTCGACAGCGTCACCGTGGTGGCCACCCCGCTGCCAGATACGGTGCCAAGCAGGAACCCCGAGGCCACCGTCGCCCGACCCGGCGCCGAAACGCTTGCCCGCTTGCCAAAGAGTGCGAAAGCCCAGTTGATGAAGAAGCCGCCCGCGCCGCTGCGCGCAAGTACGGCCCCGTAGATCGTGAACAGCACGATGAAGGTCGAGGCGACGTCGAGCGGCGCCGAAAAAATGCCCTCGAGCGTGAGGTAGTTCTGCCCGATGATCCGCGACAGCGAATAGCCCCGATGATCAAGCGGCTCCGGCATGAGAGGCCCGAACAGCGCATAGCCCAGAAATCCGGCAGTGATCAGCGGCAGGGCCCACCCCGTTGTGCGGCGCGTGGCCTCCAGGATGCAAATGATGAGCCCCCCACCCAGCCATTGCTCGATCTCCAGAGGTCGGGTTGCCCGCGTCTTGACGCTGTCGACCTGCATGATCAGGTAGACCAGCGCGGCCACCGTGATCGCCATGAGCAGCCAGTCAAACAGCCAGACGCGATCCCGGCCTGATGATCGTGCGAGCACGGGATAAATCAGAAACGAAAGAACCAGCACCAGCATCAGGAACAGGGCACGGAACTCGGTCGTGCCGATCGGATACTGTGTCCAGTAGAGCGCGAGGCAAGACAGTGCCAGCAGCAGCCCGGTGGCAACCCACGCAGCGACACCTGTCAGCTGCCGTTGCGGCTGCTCTTCCGACACAACCACCGGGTGCGGGGACGTGCTCACTTGCGAGCGCCGCGCGCCTTGTAGAAGGCGTGCGCCGCGGGATGGAAGGGGATCGCAGTCGATGCTGATGCCGATTTGAGCGAAAGGACCTTGGCATCAGGGTGGATTTTCTGCACCTCGGCCAGGTTGTCGAAGATACCGGCAAGGATCTTTTTCACCGTCTCATCCTTCATGTCCCGCGACACGAAGAGAAGGTTTGACACCCCAAGCCCGGGAACGTCGGACGCGGCATTCGCATAGATCCCCTTGGGCAGGGTGAAGCTGCGATAGAGCCCGGGATATTTTGCGTTCAGCGCCGGCAGCAACTGCGCCGTCGGCACGAACAAGGTCTTCACGCGCCCCGTCGTCACGAGATCGGTGACAGCCGACGTGGGCAATCCGCCGATCCAGAAAAATGCATCGATCTTGCCGTCGTTCAGCGCCGCAGCAGACTCTGCAACGCTGAGGTTCTCGCGCTTGACGTCCTTTACGGGTGAAAGCTTGGCTGCAGCAAGGATGCGATCGGCAATAGCTTCCGTGCTTGAGCCTGCCGAGCCAACCGAAATGCGACGCCCTTTGAGCTTGGCGATATCCGTGATCTTCAGGTCGGCCCGGGCAACCACATGAACGAAACTGTCGTACAGCATGGCAATGGCCGCGATCTCCTGCGGTCCGGTATCCGCATAGGCACCGACACCCTTCAACCCATCGACAGCGGAATCGACCGTCGAGAACCCGATATCGGCCTCACCGGCCCCGACCAGTTTTACATTGTCGACCGACCCGCCAGTCACCTCCGCAGTCACCTGCATCCCGCCGACCTTGTGGCTCAGCACCCGCGCAAGTCCCCCTCCATAGGGAAAATAGACCCCGCCCGTGCCGCCCGTGGCGATGGAGAGCCGGAGCTTGGACGCCGCCAGCGCCCCGCCGCCAACCAGGGCGCAGGCGACGAGGGCCAACATCAAACGCTTCATCATGTTCGGATCCTGCAAATTTTGGGGGCTGATTTTGCCCGTCCTTTCGGCTCATATCAAATCAGGACCGGGACACGAAGCACCCATGATCAGGATTACCGACAAAATCAGCATCGACGAGGCCGAACTCCATGAGAGTTTCGTCCGCGCATCCGGCCCCGGCGGTCAGAACGTCAACAAGCTGTCGACCGCCGTCGAGCTGCGTTTCGATGCACGCTATTCGCCCAACCTGCCCACCGACGTCTCGATCCGCCTCCAGAAGCTCGCCGGCAACCGCCTGACCAAGGAGGGTGTCATCGTCATCGAGGCGCAAAGGCACCGCACCCAGGAGCGCAACCGCGCCGACGCCCTCGAGAAGCTTGTGGCCCTGATACGCGAAGCAACTTACGTACCCAAGCCCCGGAAGGCGACGCGCCCCTCTCGCGCCGCCCGCGCGCAGCGCGTCGACAGCAAGAAGATAAGGGGTCAGGTCAAGCGAATGCGCTCTTCAAGACCCGACAACGATTGATTACCGACCCTGCCGCGGCCGGTTGAAATGATCGGCCAGAATGGTGGCAATCGCACTCGTCACCCGCTCTCCCGTCCTGATATGCAGGAACTCGTTGGGACCATGCGCATTCGAGTGCGGCCCAAGCACGCCCGTGATCACAAACTGGGTCTCGGGAAACTTCTCCCCCAGCATGCCCATGAACGGGATGGTTCCGCCCTCCCCCATGTACACCACAGGCTTGCCGAACGCCTGCTCCGAGGCACGCGCCACCGACGCCTCCAGCCACGGCGCCAACGGCGGGGCATTCCAGCCCGTGCCACCGCGATCGAACGCCACCGCAACCTCCGCCCCATACGGCGGGTTCGCGGTAAGGATCCGCTCAACGGTCTCGATGGCCGCATTGGCATTCAGCGTAGGTGGCCAGCGAAAGGAAAGCTTCAGCGTCGTGTAGGGCAGCAACACGTTGCCCGCATTTGCGGACGGCGTCAGTCCGTCCGCCCCGATGATCGCCAGTTGCGGCCGCCATGTCCGGTTCAGCACCAGCTCAGCCAGGTCATCACCCATCGGCAACGTGCCGCCGGCGAACGGCAATTTCGAATAGACCTCCGGCCCAAGCACCTGCGCCGCCACCCGCGCCTGCTCTATGCGCTGCGGGGGAACCTGGACATAAAGTTCGTCAGGCAGGATGCGCCCCGTCGCCTCGTCTTCTATGCGAGACAGCAATTGCCGCGCGATGCGGAAGCTCGAGGGAACAATGCCCGACGCATCCCCCGAATGCACGCCTTCGGTCAGAACCCGAACCGTCAGTGTCCCCACGCCATTGCCACGCAATGATGTCGTCAGCCAGAGCTGATCATAGTTGCCGCACCCGGAATCCAGGCAGATGACAAGCGAAGGCTTGCCGATGCGGTCTGCAAGGTGATCGATGTAGTAAGGCAGGTCATAGCTGCCCGACTCCTCGCACGCCTCGATGAGGATCACGCAGCGCGCATGTGGCACCTGCTGGTCTCTCAGCGCCAGTAGCGCCGCCAGCGAGCCATACATGGCATAGCCATCGTCGGCCCCGCCGCGCCCATAGAGCTTCCCGTCCTTGATCACCGGCGTCCACGGCCCAAAACCGTCCCACCAGCCGGTCATCTCGGGTTGCTTGTCCAGATGTCCGTAAAGCAGCACGGTGTCGTCACTGGACCCGGGAACCTCGATGAAGATCACCGGCGTCCGGCCAGCCAGGCGCACCACCTCCAGCGTCGCGCCCGGCAGGGCCGCAAGCCGCTGGCGTGCCCACGCCTCCATCAAGCGGACCGCATCATCCATGTAGCCATGCGCCGCCCATTCCGCATCATACGCCGGCGACTTGTTCGGTATTCGTATGTAATCGACGAGGGAGGGAATGATCGCATCATTCCAGTTCTGGTGAACATGCGATTGCAGACGCTGGGTATCGAACATGGTGTCAGGACCTCCTGGGAACAAAGGGCAACGACGAGGTCAGGCCGCCATCGACGGGTATCGCCTGCCCGTTGACATACGACGCCTCGTCCGACGCAAGGAACAGCGCCATGTTTGCAATCTCGGGCGGATGCCCATAGCGCGCCGTCGGGTTGAGTTGTCCGATCTTCCCCTCATTCCCGCGCGCCCGCGCGCCGTCGAATATCGGCTTCGTCATGCCGGTTTCGATCAACCCCGGACAGATCGCATTGACACGCACGCCCGTTCCATAAAGCTCGTTCGCCGTCGTCTGGACGAGGGAGATGACCCCCGCCTTTGAAGCCGAATACGCCGTCGGCCCCGCATTGGCCCGCAGGCCCGCCACGGACGCCGTGCAGATGATCGCCCCCTTCTTCTGCGCGATCATGTGCGGTACGGCGTGCTTGATGGCAAGGAAAGGACCGATCAGGTTGATCCGCAGGACCTCCTGCCACTGATCGACGGTCTGCTCCGTCACAGGCATGTAGCCGCCGGAAATCCCGGCATTGGCATAAAGCACATCCAGACCACCGAACGCCGCCAGCGCGTGCGCAACATAGCGCTGTACATCGGCCTCCAGGCCTGCATCCCCGAGCATCGCCTCGCCCGCCCCGCCGGACTCGACGATGGCGCGCGCGGTATCATGAACCGCCTCTGTACGATCAACGCACAACACGCGCGCGCCCTCGCGCGCGAACAACTGCGCCGCAGCCCTTCCGATACCCGACGCCGCACCCGTAACGATCGCCCGCTTTCCCGCCAACCGTCCCATCGCACACTCCCGATCCAGATCCTGTCAGCATGGTTTAGAATACGACCAATGCCCGTAAAAGCTGTTTCTTTGGGCCGCAACCGACCTCTCGATTGTGGGAACATGTTGCAATGCCGCGGGTTTCGGAGCAAATCGCAATGAACATTTTCTTGGCGCCACCGGGCGTCAGGAACCCGGACCCGGAGAGGCAGATGCCCATCACACCCGAAGACCTCATGCGCCACAAGACCCGACTGCCCGAGCCAGCCCTGCGCCGCGTCTGCAATCCGGCGTCACTCGGATTTCAGTCGACGGAGCAGACCCCCGCCTTCGAGGGCCTCGTCGGGCAGGAACGAGCACTCGAGGCACTCGACCTCGGCGCGAGGATCGACAAACCCGGGTTCAACATGTTCATCCTGGGCGAACGCGGCACAGCCCGGCACGGCGTGGTGCGCAGCATCGTCGAACGCCTCGCATCGAACCTCGCCCCGCCGTCCGACTGGATCTACGTGGCCAACTGGGACCAACCCGATCGCCCGAAAGCCATCCCCCTGCCCGCCGGACGCGGTCAATCCTTCAAGACGTCCCTCGATGCCGCGCTTGAGGAACTCATCGCGCTCGTACCGGCGATTTTCGAGAGCGCGGAATATCAAGCCAAGCGACGCGCCGCGCTCGACACCGTCAACGCGAAACAGGAACAAGCCTTTGAGGCCCTTGGCGCCAAGGCACGCAGCCAGGGCATTGCCCTGCTCCGCACATCCTCAGGCTTCACATTCGCACCCATCGCTGACAATTCCGTGATGCCACCCGACGCATTCAACGCCATGCAGGAGGAACAGCGCAGGACGATCATCGACAAGATCGAGAGCCTGCAGGGCGAGCTTGCCGAACTGATCGAAAAAATCCCGGCATGGGAGCGCGAACGCCGCCAGAAACAGCAGGCGCTTGACCACGAATACGCGAGGCGGGTCGTCAGCGACGTGCTCGATGATGTTGCCGACACCGTCAAGGACATTCCGGCGCTCGTCGAGCATCTGCAGGTGCTGAACCAGGAACTCGTTCGTCACTTCGGGCTCTTCAAGTTCATGTCGATGGCCAAGCAGGACGATGATCAGCCCCTGGTCGACAACGCCGTACCCGACGACCCCAAGCTCAAGCGCTTCCGCGTGAACTCGTTCGTGGGCGATGGCTCCAAGCAAAGCGCACCAGTCATCACGGAAGACAACCCTTCCATTGGCAACCTCATCGGCCGCATCGAACAACAGGCGCAGATGGGCGCCCTCTTCACCGACTACTCTCTCATAAGGCCGGGAAGCCTGCACCTCGCCAATGGCGGCTTCCTCCTGATGGATGCACGCCGATTGCTGCTCGAACCCTACGCCTGGGAAATGCTGAAGCGCAGCCTGCGCGCGCGCTCGATATCCATCGAGTCACCGACCGACAGGATGTCCGTCATGGCAACCCAGTCCCTGAAGCCGGACCCGATACCATTGAACGTCAAGGTCATCCTGTTTGGCGACCGCTCGCTCTACTACATGCTCTTTGACGCCGACCCGGATTTTTCCGATCTTTTCAAGATTGCCGTCGAGTTCGAGGACACGGTCGATTGGACCGAAGCAACCACCAGGTCGTACGCCCAACTGATCGGCTCCATAGCGCGCCGTGAAGGACTGAGGCATCTCTCCGCCGAGGCCGTTGCCCTCATGATGGAGCAGTCATCTCGAGAAGCCGAGGATTCGCGCAAATTGTCCCTGCGTGTAGGCGATCTCGCCGACTACTTGCGCGAGGCCGATTTCTGGGCCGCGGAAGCCGGCCATGCACGGGTCGAGGCTTCGGACGTCAAGCGAGCCCTTGCCGCCTGGAAGCAGCGCCATGAAAGAGCTCAATTGCAGTATCTCGAGATGATCGAGAGAAACATCATGCTGGTGGACACCGCTTCATCGAAAGTCGGCCAGATCAACGGTCTGAGTGTGCTCTCGATGGGAGGCTACGCGTTCGGAAGGCCTGTACGCATTACGGCCAGTGTGCGGGTCGGCACGGGAGAAGTGGTCGATGTGGAACGTGAAGTGGAACTCGGCGGCCCGATCCATTCAAAGGGCGTGCTGATTATTGGCGCATACCTCTCGTCCCGCTACGCGCTCGATCTGCCTCCCTCTCTGCACGCGAGCGTTGTCTTCGAGCAGTCCTATGCAGGCATTGACGGGGACAGCGCATCCTCTGCCGAACTTTACGCCATACTGTCTGCCCTGTCCGGCATCCCGATCCATCAGGGGTTCGCGGTAACAGGCTCGGTCAACCAGAAGGGCGAAATCCAGGCCATCGGCGGTGTAAACGAGAAGATCGAAGGCTTCTTCGCGCTGTGCAAATCGCGAGGCCTTGACGGCACGCAGGGGGTCCTCATTCCCAAGGCAAATGAGCAGCACCTCATGCTCGACCAGCAAGTGACCGACGCCTGCGCAAAGGGGCTGTTCCACGTCTTCTCGGTTGAAACGATTGACGAGGGCATCGCCATCCTGACCGGCATGCCAGCAGGGGAACGAACCGGCGCCAGCCACTTTCCGGACGGAACGATCAACCGGTCGGTGGAAGAAAGGCTCCTCGCCTTCGCCGAGGCCCGGCGCAGGTTCGGGCAGGCGCGAGGCTAGGCATCGATCACGGAACGATTGATGGACCCGACGCGAGGCGCACCGACCAGCGCCATGCTGGTTCGCAGTTCCCGCTTCATCGTGTCCAGAACTGCAGTAACTCCAGCCTCGCCTTTCGCCGCAACGCCATAGACCCAGGCGCGCCCCACGAGGCACGCATTCGCGCCGAGGGCTAGGGCACGCGTAATATCCTGGCCCGACCGTACGCCACCATCCATCAGGATGGTGGTCTGGTCACCGACCGCGTCGGCGATCCGCGGCAGGACCGAGATCGTCGACCGCGCCGCATCCAGCTGGCGTCCACCATGGTTGGAAACAACGATCCCATCGGCGCCGGTCGCAACAGCCTCCCGGGCATCACCCTCATCGAGAACACCTTTGAGGATCAGCGGCCCCTTCCAGAGGCTGCGGACCCACTCGAGGTCCTTCCACGTCACGCTCGGATCAAGGGCTGTCGTAGTCCAATGCAACAATGCCCCCAGGGAGTTTGCATCCTTCACGACACCAGCGAGGTTGCCAAACGTAAGCGGACGTCCGCGAATGGCCACGTCATGGATCCAACCCGGCCTGGAGGCGAAATTCGCGGCCATGCGCAAGCGCGACAGCGTTGACAGCTGCACCCCCATGCCATTGCGTATGTCCCTGTATCGTGTCCCGAGAACCGGAAGATCGACGGTAAACACCAGAGCCCCGCAGCCCGCGGCCTGCGCGCGTTCGATGATCTCCCGACAAACGCCGCGGTCCTTCATCATGTAGAGCTGGAACCAGAACGGTTTGCTTGTGGCGCGACGCACCTCCTCGATCGGACAGATGCCAACGGTGGAAAGCGTAAAGGGGATCCCGGCATTCTCCGCTGCACGAGCGGCAAGAACCTCCGCACGCCGCGCCATCATCCCCGCGAAGCCAACGGGCGCGAGGATCAGGGGCAGCGAGCAACTCTGGCCGAACAGCGAGACGGACGTATCCAGCGCCGAAACATCGCGAAGGACTTTCTGCTTGAGCGAAATCTGCTGCAGGTCTGATCGATTTGCCCGCAGGGTAGATTCCTCGAAGGCACCACCATCTACATAGTCGAACATCACCCGCGGCAAACGCCGGCGAGCGAGTTCCCGGTAGTCCGAGACAGAAGCAGGAGCCAGCATGCTCAGGATCCTCGTTTTCAGGTTTGGGAGCGCGGATATTGCCTGGCCATGCAGACAACCGTTTCATGGAACTCCCGGACAGTCTCATCGATGATCTGCCCGACGGGTTTCACGCTGTCGATCCGTCCGGCCACCTGGCCTGTCAGCGCAATCGATGCCTCCATGTCGCCGCCAAAATAGAGATCCTGTGCCCGGCCGAATTCCGCCGTCACTGGCGGACCCTGGTATGACGGGCCAAGCTCGCGCTCGAGCCGTGACGTCTTTTCCGTACGCAAGGCCCGAAGCGCGGGACGCGAGAACTGGTTCAGGAAGACCGTGCTCGTATCCTCGGCATCGACAATCGCCTGCTTCCAGTTCTGGTGCACGGGCGATTCCGCAGCGGACACCATCCGGGTGCCCATCTGTACGCCCTCTGCGCCCAGCGCGAAGGCCGCAGCCATGGTCCGCCCGCATGTTATGCCGCCAGCGGCAATGATGGGGACATCGACCTTCTCCCGGACGAGCGGCAGCAAGACCATCGTCATGACAGACTGAGGGTTCTTGAAGCCTCCGCCCTCACCACCTTCCACGACAAGTCCATCGACACCAGCCTCGACGGCCTTCAACGCCGCCTTCAGCGTGGGAACAACATGGAAGACGGTAAGACCCAGGGCCTTGAGCTCGCGGCAATATTTGGCCGGATCACCCGCCGAAGTGGTAACGAACTGCACCCCTTGTTGCACGACGGCCTCGTCGACGAACTTGACGATATTGGGATCGCGCACGAAAGCCAGCGCCAGATTGACCCCGAAAGGATGTGGAGTAAGTGCACGCATGCGCTTG
Source organism: Alphaproteobacteria bacterium (assembly GCA_040381215.1). Classification (GTDB taxonomy): domain Bacteria; phylum Pseudomonadota; class Alphaproteobacteria; order Micropepsales; family Micropepsaceae; genus SZUA-430. The sequence continues at coordinate 67,158 of JBEIHO010000001.1, forward strand.
ATCTCGCCACGTATGACATCGAGCTCGCCCGAGGATGTCTCGATGATGCCGAGCCCGCCCGCATTCGATACGGCAGATGCCAGTGGCGCCCGCGCGATCCACCCCATTGGCGCTTGAACGATTGGATAGCGCACGCCCAGCATGCGAGTGAGTCTGTTTTCGATTGTCATCTTTCGACGATATCCTTCTGCGAGGAACGAACGGTCACGAGGCCCCTATCGATCCCTGACCGAACGCTTGATCTTCACGACCAGCACGCGGCGCTGCTCCCGCAGGAGAATAAGTTCCACCTCGGTCCCCTGCTTGCCTTTGAGCGAGCGTGCAAAATAATAGAACGGAAGGCCTTTGGGATAAGTCCCATCGATCGCAATCACGGCATCCCCCTTCTGAACGCCTGCCTTTTCGGCCGGGCTGCCCTTGCCCACGGCAGACACCTCGGGAAAGGGCTCAGCCTCGCTGATTTCAAGGCCGACACCATAGAGCTCGTAAGGAGGCGGGATATCGGCCACGGCCGCAAGGGGGGCAAGCACCGCGGCGGCAAAGGCGGCTATCACAGCACGACGCTTCAACATGGTGAACTCCTGTTGGTTTGGTAAACCGAAGCTACCAACGGCCACGACAACCCACAATGTGCTATTGAAGCGGACCAGATTTGATCGGCTTTAGGACCAAGGTGACAATGAGAACCCTGACCACCCTCTTCGTCTTGCTCGCGCTCGCCGCCTGCGGTGAGGCGCCAAGGAAGCAGGCTGTGACCGACAGCCCGCCGGTGCGCAAGGCTTGCACGACCCCCGAGCAGGCCGGGATGAAAGCCGCGGATATTACCAGAAAGCTGGTGGAACGCAGGAAGAGTGCCGCGCTCACGGCGGACGAGTATTCGGCCTACAATAGCATGATGAGCGCAGGCTTCAGGGCCTGGGCGGAACAGCAGGATCTGAAGGCCTACTGCGCAACACTCGATCGTGTCGTGAAGGAGGCCGCGCTCGACTAGGCATCACGTTTCCGCGTCATTAAGGACGGTATCCTGTTGAGCGCGGACCCTTGCCACGCAAGGGCGCAGCCAGATTTGCGAAGTCGCACAGGACGCGCCGCGTATCCCGAGGGTCGATGATCTCCTCGATCCCGAATTTCTCGGCCGTGCGGAACGGTGACCGCACGCGGTTCAATCGCCCCTCGATCTCCGCCCTGAGCTTCACAGGATCGGCCGCCTCCTCCAGTTCCCGCCGATAGGCCGCCTCGATGCCACCTTCAAGCGGCAAGGAACCCCAGTCGCCGGAAGGCCACGCATACCGGAACGGCAAACGCGCAGCATTGTGCATGGCCGCGCCTGCGACGCCGAAAGCCTTTCGGATCAGGATGGTGCACCACGGACCCTGGGCCTGGTAGATCGCCGCAAGCGCGCGCGCGCCGTGCCGGATCGTGGCTGCCTTTTCCGCATCGAGGCCGATCCTGAAGCCGGGAACATCGACCAGATGCACGACCGGCAGATGGAAGGTCTCCGCAAGATCGACAAAGCGAATGACCTTCTGGCTGGATTCAGCGGTCCACGCACCGCCATAGACGTAAGGATCGCTCGCAAGGATCGCCACCGGCCACCCATCGAGCCGAGCAAGACCACAGATCGACGAGCGTCCGTGCTGTCGACCAATTTCAAGGAAGGATCCTGCATCAACGACTGAGTCGATGATGCTGCGCATCTTGTAGACCTGCCGGCGCGACTGCGGCACGATGCGGATGAGCTTCTCATCCCGTCGCGCAGGATCATCGCTGCATTCGCCCCGCGGAGGGACATCATGCACGGACGAGGGCAGATAGGACAGGAACTGCCGCGCACGCGCAAAGCCCTCTTCCTCGCTGACAACTTCATCGTCCACGGCGCCGTTTGTGGCGTGGATATGACTGCCGCCTAGCTCTTCCTTCGTCAGGTCCTCGCCGATCTGCTTCACGACAGGAGGCCCTGCCGTGAACATGTGCGCAGTTCCCTTCACGATCATGGAATAGTGGCTCGTGACGACACGAGCAGCCCCCAGGCCCGCGACCGAACCCAGAGCAAGTGACACCACCGGCACCGTCTGCAGGTTCGCAATCACGAGGTCCCACGCAGGGTTTGCAGGAACGTAGGTATAGCCGGTCTGCTCATAGGTCTTTACGGACCCGCCGCCGCCCGAACCATCGACAAGGCGTATCATCGGCAACCGGAGCTCCAGCGCCATCTGCTCGGCGACTTCCTGCTTGCGCTTGCCCGAAAAATCAGCCGATCCGCCGCGCACGGTGAAGTCATCCCCGGAGACGACAACCGGACGCCCATCGATCTTTCCGCGTCCGAATATGAACGGAACCGGCGTGAAGGATTGAACCTTCCCGTCTGCGTCATGCACGGCCGAGCCACTGATCGAGCCAACTTCTTGAAAGGACCCTGCGTCCAGCAGACGATCGACGCGCTCGCGGACGGTCAGCTTCCCGAGAGACTTGTGCTTGGCGACACGCTCTTCGCCCCCCATCTCCCGAGCAAGCAGCTTGCGCGCCTCAAGTTCGCCGATGCTATCGTCCCAGCTCATGCGCCCCAAACCCATCTGAATGCCGAACCGGCAGAGCCATCCCAGTGATGGCGCGCAGGATCCGTCAGGTGTTCAAGGCTGCCCAATCCCGTGTCGTTTGTCCATCACCGGCAAACCGCAGCTCATGACTCTTGCGCATGCGCCCGCTGCCTGAGGTCGATCTGACGCCTGATCTCGGCCTGCTCGCTCTTTCCGAGCGGAAATGACCAGACAAGCAGCAAAGCAACACCCTTTAATCCGACGGGAACGATCGCATAGAGGGCCGTGAGCAACATCAGCGCGTCACCGCTATTGCCACTTTTGCCGGTTTGATCCAACGCGCTGGCGTTGAAGCCCTGCCACTCGAGCAAGGGAAACGAAAGCGCTGCGAGCGCGAACGACATCTTCGTGGCAACACCCCAGATGGCAAAGAACAGCCCTGCCCGGTTTTGTCCGGTTGTCAGCGTATCCAGATCAATGACGTCCGCCTGGATGGCACTGGGGATCGCGAAATCCGCACCTGCCGCCATGCCGGTCAGGATCGTGATCACCAGAAACGGATAGAGCTCGCCCGGGACGACAACAAAGGGCGTTAACGAGAAAATCGCAGACGCCAGGATCATCGAAGCGCACCACGTTCGGTGCTTTCCGATCACGCGCGAGACAAGCAGCCAGCCCGGAATAGCGAGCATCGCACTCAGGAAATAGGCCAGGAGCAGAGGCCCATACATGTCCGGCAATCCCAGAACATGGCCGACAAAGAGGATGAACAAAGTGGCAGGAAGGCCGTTGGCAAACGAATTGACCAGGTAGGCGCTCAACAATCGCACAAAAGGCTTGTTGGCAAAGACCTCCCTGAGCTTGAACACCGGGCCGGGTCCCGCCACCCGTGCAGGACCCATGTCAGGCACCTGCATGAGCGCGATGGCGACCGTCAGCACGATAGCCCCGGCAATCGTATACCCGACAGCGTTCATGTGCAGCAGCGGATCGCTGATGCCATAGGCAGTCATCGCAGCCGGAATGGAAACCACAAGCAGCGTGCCGGCAAGCCCCAGCCCCTCGCGCACACCCACAACCACGGTCCGGGTATTGTAGTCCGTCGAGAGTTCCGCCCCCCACGCCGAATAGGGCAAGAGCAACATCGTCCACGCAATGGTAAGCCCTGCCATGCCCGCAGCGAACCAGGCAATGTCCGCCTCTGCCGGCGGAACGAACAGCATGAGCACGGCATAGACCGTGAACGGCACCGCAGCAGCAATCCAGACCTTGCGGCGCCCGAAGCGCGAGCGCGTGCGATCCGATAGAAAGCCGATAATGGGATCGGTCACGGCGTCAAGGACGCGGCACGCCACCACCACATAGCCCACAAGGTACAGCGGCAGCCCCATGTTCTGGGAATAGAACACCGGAAGAAGCACATAAGGAGGAAGCAGCAGCATCGCGAAGGCGAAAGCCGGCAACCCGTAGGCCATGAGAGTCCATCTGGACAGAGTTGAAGCAATTGAAGACATTACCCTGATCCACCCCCACCTTGGCGTCGTAACGGTCCCATGCCCAAAATCGCAATTATTGGTTCCGGAATTTCCGGCCTCTCCGCAGCCTACCTGCTAAAGCGCAAGCATGACATCACGCTTTTCGAGAAAGAATCGCGTCTTGGGGGACACAGCAGAACCGTTACGGTCAGGAAAGCCGACCAGATCATCCCGGTTGACACCGGCTTCATCGTGTTTAACGAGCGCAACTACCCTAACCTGACGGCCCTGTTCGCCGAATTGAAGGTGCCCGTCAAGGATAGCGACATGACTTACGCCATGTCGGTCGGAGACGGCGAGTTCGAGTGGGGCGCGCAGGATCTCAACACGATCTTTGGGCAGCGCCGCAACATCTTGCGCCCGTCATTCTATCGCCTCTTTGGCGAGGTGATGCGCTTCAATCGTGCAGCAGAACAGGCTGTTGCTGCTGATCCCACGATATCGCTCGGCGACCTGATCGGTGCGATGGGCCTGAGCGAGAATTTCAGGCAACTCTACCTCCTGCCGATGTCAGGCGCGATCTGGAGTTCGCCTCCCCGCCAGATGCTGGAGTTTCCCGCAAAGGTATTCGTGGACTTCTTCAGGAACCACGGTCTCCTGGCCATGAGCGGACAACCGCAATGGCGAACTGTTGATGGCGGTTCAACACAATATGTCTCTCGCATCGCAGCCGAACTCGGCGACACCGTGAAGCTTGGCTGCGCAGCCGTAGCTGTGCGACGGGACAAGACCGGCATCGTCATCACCGATGGCACTGGGGCCACATCGTCATTTGATCATGTGGTCTTTGCCTGTCATTCGGATGAAGCCCTGGGCCTTCTTTCCGACGTGACTTCGCACGAAGCGCAAGCGCTGGCGGCAATCAGGTACCAGCGAAACGAAGCCATCCTCCACTGTAACCGGCAATTCATGCCCAAGCGCGAGCGCTGCTGGGCAAGCTGGAACTACAAGTCGGACGGCAAGGGGAAAGAGCCCGCTGTATCGGTCACATACTGGATGAATCGCCTCCAGGGCATCGACCGGTCATGTCCCCTGTTCGTTACGCTAAACCCGCAACTGCCCATGGACGAAAGCCAGATATTCGACCGGCACATTTTCCATCACCCCGTTTTCGACGCCGGCGCGATCAAGGCACAGGCATCACTCGCGGCATTGCAAGGCCAGAACAACACCTGGTTTTGCGGCGCGTACATGCGCCATGGTTTCCACGAAGACGGGCTTCACAGCGCGCTGAAAGTCGTCGACCGTCTGGGCTGCAGGCCGACGTGGGCCGTTCTCGGCTGAACACGTCAGCCGAGGCGCAACAGATCTTCCCGAATGGAAGGCTCGGAACTGCGTGGCGACAGCCAGATACCGAAGAATGGCTCCGCGAAATCACCGGCCTCCATCTGTCCCGTTCCCTTGCCGTTGAGAAAAAACTGAACCGGACGGCCCGGGACATGCAAGGCGGTCAGCCGGTCACCTGCTTTCACCGCAGGCAGGACGGTCGCCAGCGGCGCAGCAAACTGCGAGAGTTGCCGGTCCCCGAGGCCCGGTGCCACCTTCTTCATCTCCGACAGCGTCCTCTCCACGATCTCCTCGGAAGAGAAAGACATGTTGTACTGGAGCGTGAGCGCAAAGGTGGTGCTCATGGACCACGTAGGCGCATCGGTCCAGAGATGGACGTCATAGGCTTTGAGAAACAGCCAGGTCAGCGAGGAGCGTCCATAGGGCTCCCGAGCCTGGAAGACACCCTGCAGCTCGGCCGGCTTGGCAGCCGCAGGCAGGCTGAAGCCCATGATGAAGGCTGCAACAACCGAGAGAAGAAGCACTGACTTACGCATGGGCTAGCTCCACCTGAATCACATCGGTACGTTTGACCGCGAATGCCGCGGCACAGATCCCAAAATAGAATTGCCAGTTGCGCAGAAAGGGATCCCCGTGCCCCAGCGCACGGATGTCGCCCTCGACTTGCGAGAACCGCTGCGACCAGGTCCGCAAAGTGCGCGCATAATCCTGCCCGAAGCTGTGAACACCCACGGTCTTCAGGCCTGCCCGGTCAGCATGCCGCGAAACCTGCTCGAGCGAGGGCAACATGCCGCCCGGAAAAACATACTGGCGAATGAAGTCGCTGCGCGTTCTGTAGCCGGCAAAAAGCTCATCGCGGATCGTGATGATCTGGAGAACGGCACGCCCTCCCCGACGCAACCGCTCGGACAACACCTGGAAATACTGCGGCCAGTACTTCTCGCCGACAGCCTCGAACATCTCGATCGAGACAATCGCATCGAAAGATCCCCGTGTGCGGCGATAGTCCTCCAGCCGCACGTCGGCCTTTCCGCCCAGCCTCTGTGTGGCGAAGGCATGCTGGGCCGGCGACACCGTAATCCCCGTGACGTGATGATTCGCTTGAGCCGCCATCTCGGCAAAACCGCCCCAACCACAACCGACCTCGAGGATATTGCTCCCCGCCCCGCCAACCTTTTCGAGGATGCGCGCGTATTTGTTGCGCTGCGCATCGGCGAGCCCTTCTTGGCCACTGCGATAGAGCGCAGACGAATAAGTCATCGTCTCATCCAGCCACAGCGAATAGAAATCATTTCCGACGTCGTAGTGCGCCTTGATGTTGCGGCTGCTGCCCGCCTCGCTGTTGCGTCTCAGGACCGTGTTCAGCAGCACGAAGCCGATCCTGTTCCAGACATTGCCATGGGCATAGCCATCCAATCGGTCCAGGTTGATGAGGAACAGGGCAATGAGGCTTTCCACATCATCGGTTTCCCACGCACCGGCGATGAAATCCTCTCCCAGACCGATGTCACCACGAGCGACGACGCGCTCGATGACACCCCAGTCATGGACCTTGAATGTCGCGCGGGGCCCCTCGATCGGCCCCTTGACCACGTGGTGCTCCCCCGTCGGATCGACGAACGTTAGCGTCCCGGCCTCCAGCCCCTGGATGGCCTCGAGCCAGCGCTTCTTCACGATCGATCGGGGAATAAGACCCATGGCACACTCCTGAGGGCTCTACGGCCGCTCAGGCATGTTGGATTAACCCGCGGCCAATGACGGCAGATCGCCGCCCGTGAGACGAGGAACTCCTACAATGACGGCAATGTCCGGAAAACATGGAAATTTGGGACAGGCACAGCAATTCGAAAGCCCGGCAAGTTACCCACACCCGAAAGACGTAAAACCGGCAGCTTCGGAGCTTCGATGGACAGGGTTAAGACTGATCCGGGCAACACGTCAGGTTCACCACGGGGTCCAATCCGTATTGACCATCGCAGGATTGTACAACACGCTGTCAATCCAGGATGCGTTGCCCGCGAGAAAACCGGCGAAAGGTGCTTTGGTCATGGTCCGTTTGATCACGTTTCTTCTGGTGGGGTTGGCCTTCCTGCCCGCCGCACATGCCCAGCCCTCTGGACCTTATCTGCAGTATTGCGACCAGACATCGATCGGCCAGGCAAGGTTTGCGGGCAAGGATCGTGAGTATCTCTACGCTGTCTGCAGGGACCGGTCCGGCCGCCAGGTCGCCAATGCATTCTACAATTTCCGACGCTGTCGCAGCCAGATCCAAAGCGTGGGCGGCGTGCTGCAGTGCAACGGTCTCCCGGAAGTGACACTGCCGCGCGGCCCATACCTGCAGACCTGCGAGAGTGTCATCATCGCCCACGGCGTCGCAGGAGCTGAGACCCTCTATGCGCGATGCCGCAACGCGCGCGGACGCCTCCTCGAGCAATCGGCGCTCGAGCTTGCCGATTGCGACGGTGCGGCCGTCGTCAACAACAATGGCGTTCTGGGCTGCAGCTTTGCCTCCGGACCTGATCCCTACGCGCCGCCGCCAGGCTCAGGATATGGACCGGGTTATGGCCCACCGCCGGGCCCCGGTGCAGGCTATGGGCCAGGCAATGGACCGCCACCGCCACGGGGTTCCTACCGAACGAGCTGCGACCAGATCTACGTCACGCCGGGGCCTGGCAAGACCTTGACGCTCAACGCCCGGTGTCAGACGCGGCGTGGCCGCGTGGTCGATGCGGTCCTGCCCAACTATCAGGCCTGTCGCGGCGACATCGGCAACAATGACGGACGCTTGGAATGCAGCGCAGCCCAGGGCGAGAACCTGGGCCAGCCGCCCCGTGGCTCTTATCGTGCCACCTGCCGCGACGATCAATTGGTACGCGGCAGGAGCGGACCGATCGATTTGATTGCCTCGTGCCAGACCCGCAGCGGGCGCCTCGTGGATGCAACGCTTCCGAATGTCAGGGCCTGCAACGGTGACATCAGCAACGACGATGGCCGCCTTGTCTGTCAGAAGGGCCCTGATCTTGGCGAGCTGCCGCGGGGCTCTTATGCCGGCAGCTGTCGCGACGCGCGTTTGGAGCAACGACCAGGAGGCACGGTCGATTTGCTCGCGAGCTGCAAGACGCGCTCCGGCCGTTTTGTAGACGCGACCTTGCCGAATGTCCGCGGCTGCAAGGGCGACATCGGCAACGACAACGGCCAGCTCGTCTGCGCGCGATAGGCCAAGGGGCGAACACGACGCGCCGGCTTGCCGTCGCACTGGCCTGTGGGGTCGCCCTGTTGCTGGCGACCGCCCGGCCCTGCGTCTCCGCGCAGGCGAATGACGCTCTCGACTTCCTCATCCAGGATGTCTGCGTCGATGCAAAGGACCGGCCCATTGCCGGAGATCCGGCCTCGTGTCCACGGCATCGCGACCTGCGACCGCTCGAGCGCACGCCCTTTCTGCGGACGGACAACGAAGACGGCAAGGTCTACCAGTCGATCACATCACACCCCGTCCGCTCACCCTATCCGGGACAGCGCATCCCGCGCATCGCTGCGACCAAGGAGTTTGGAGGAGATGATCCATCGACGGCGTTTCGCGATTTTGACCTGTGCCTGCCGGGAATTTGCACCCCACCCTTTCGCGACGGATACGACATCCTCGAGGCCGAGGGCGAATTCGTCTCCATCATCGGCACCAGCGACCCGGGAATGAACGGACAGGTCTTCTGGAACAGCGCATGCTCCGGCGGGATGGAGAACCCGGCCAATCACGAAGACAGCTGGCTCTCCTTTCCGGCACGCATCCTTCAGAACCCGAAGGGTACGCGGTTGGCCTGGCTGAAGATCAATCAGGGCACGGGATGCCCGTGGTTCTTCAATCCGGCATGGACGGAATGGCAACGCCTGCCCGGCCCCTTTGTCTTCACCTCAGGCAAGGCGCTGGAGGCCATTCGCTCGGACCATTTCGGTGGTCGCAGCCCGGCAAGGGCAGACCACATCGAGCGTTTCTACTTCACGCGCGCCTATGGCTTTACGCGCTGGGAACGATGGGAGCGAGGTGACGTGAGGGTCAAGGCGCATGGCTGCAACGATGCGACGACCCTGGAGCGCGATGGCGTCATCTATCGCCGAACGGATTGCCGCGACACGACACATGTCATCCAGCAGGCCGTGCCCTACCTGCCGGATGTCAGCGGACCACCCTGGCCGCTGAACGGCGCCCCCAACCTGTTGCGCAATCCCACGTTCGCACAAGGGCGTCTCGACGGGTGGCGCGCACCGCAGACCGCTCGCGCTGCGCCATCAGGTCTTTCAGCAAGGAACATGGCGCTGACCGTCACCTGCATCACGGAATGCGAGGACAGTATCGTTTCGCAGGAAGCTGCAATCCCGCCAGCCATGCGCACGACGCGCCAGAACCTGCATTATGGCGGCTTGTTCAGGGCGGATCGGCCAGCCCGGCTGGACCTTCGCCTGACACTGCTCGACGACGCGGGGCGCACGGTCAGGCAATGGGTGCATCCGGTCACGCTCGGCACGACATTCCGGGCGATAGACCTGTCGGGACCTTCAGACCTTGAACGTGAACGGATTAAGCGGATCAGGCTGGACATCCAGCCCGGCACCCCGGGCGCGAAGGTGATGATGGACGAGATCTACGTCATCGCCCGCTGAGCTTCCGCAGGCAACGGAACCCAGGATGCCCCCTCGGGGACCCTGATCAAGGCTCTGATTTATTTTGAAAAATTGGAGCGGGCGAGGCGATTCGAACGCCCGACCCTAACCTTGGCAAGGTTATGCTCTACCCCTGAGCTACGCCCGCGCTCCAGGACCGGCCGTCAAGCCGCATCCGCGTTAAGGCCGTGGGTTATGACTGAAAGCCTTGGGCGATGCAACACGATTCTGATTGGCCTCATCCGCGAAATAGCCCGGATCCTGTCTGGCGCCGCCGTCACGGACCGCCTTCCGGCCCGAGGTCCCCGAGCCTGTCTTGGTAAAGCCTCAACAGGCAATCCGTGGTGCTTGAGCCAGAGCCGGAACAGGTCGCGTCACGACGCGTCAACCAGGCTCGCTGCTCCTGCCGCAGGAGAGACACCTGCCCCGCCGCTTCTGCCCACGCAAGTCGTTCAAGATAGAGCTCGGATAGCCGGCGATCGAGGCGCGCAAGCGCCCCTGACGCACAGACCGCCTTTTCCACCCGGCTTCGCGCCGCGAGGCAGTCAAACGAAGCGGCAGGCGCACGAGGATCAGCGCGCAGCAGCCCGCGAAGTTCATCCATCGGGATCCGCACCTCCTGCGGTCCCGCAGCATAGGGGGCAACCTGATAGGCATCGAACATCACCGTCAGCCACTCCTTCGTCAGGACAAACCGCGCGAAATTGGCAGGGTTCGGCCCCGCACCCCGGCGGATCCAATTGGTGTCCCCCAGTCCATCCTGCTGGGCCAGCGACGCCGTTAATTGCTCGATGCTGGACTTGCTGATGCGCCGGATACCCGCAACGGAGAACAACTCCGCGATTTCGGCCTCGTACCCGTCCGGCAGGAGAAAGTGAAAAGTCCTGAATGTCGTGTTCGGATGCGCCCCGCCTGAGTAGGTGTAGTGCGCGAAGACAAGTGAGAGCACCTCGTCATCGTTCTGCGTCACCTCATAGGACAGCACCGAGCTCCAGCGCTGCGTCCCGCGCACCTCGTCATCCTCCGCATTTCGCAAGTCCTGCCGGAAATCATCTTCAAGCGTACCCGCCCACCGCTCGATGAGCGCATCGATGCGCATCACACCTGTAGCGGGATAGACGAGATTGATCTCGTGCGAGGATGTCACGTGCCTGATGGCGCGGGATGAAATCCTGAGAGGCTCCGCAGACACATCACCCGGCACCGCCGTAGCCAGCACCATGGTCAAGGCAACGGCAACAAGGATATTCTTTGCACGCACCCTGAAACCCCCAAGCAATTTTCCAGCAAGGTCACCATGAGCCAGGCCGCATCACAAGCGGAACTTCTCGCAGCCCTGGACCGGCTGGGAATTCCCAGCAACACGTTCCACCACCCCCCTGTATTCACCGTAGACGAAGCAAAGCGCCACAGGGGACCCATCGTCGGCGGACACACGAAGAACCTGTTCCTCAAGGACAAGAAAAGCCACCACTTCCTCGCAGTGACGCTCGAGGATGTCCCGGTGGACCTGAAAGCCCTCGGCGACCTGATCGGCGCGAGCGGAAGACTGTCCTTCGCAGCCCCTGATACCCTGCGTGAAATGCTCGCGGTAGAGCCCGGCTCCGTGACCCCCTTCGCCCTCATCAATGATCACCAATGTCGCGTGCAGCCCGTCTTCGACACACACATGCTGTCTGTCTCCCCGCTGAACTTCCACCCGCTGACCAATACGGCCACAACCGCCATTTCCAGCGCGGATCTTCTAAGGTTTGCCCGATCCTGCGGTCACCAACCCGTTTGCCAGCGCTTTCCGCGGCGGGACGCCGCAGCTATAAGCCTTGAACCCTGACCAAGGAGGGTGGTTGGCATTTCCCCCACCCGACCCCATCTTGAGATCCTGAAACCGAGAGAACGCAAGCCATGCAGTCCATTATTGGTAACCCGGGCACCGCCGCCCAGGCCACGCCCGACGGCCTCATCAAGGACACATCGGAGCGCACCTTTGTCGCGGATGTGCTCGAGCCTTCACGGGAGGTTCCCGTACTGGTCGACTTCTGGGCTCCCTGGTGCGGACCCTGCCGCCAGCTGACGCCCATGCTCGAGAAGGCCGTTCGGGAAGCCAAAGGCGCCGTAAAGCTGGTCAAGATAAACATCGACGAGAACAAGCGCATTGCGGCGCAACTCCGGATCCAGTCGATCCCGGCAGTCTATGCCTTTCGCAATGGACAGCCAGTCGATGGCTTCGTTGGCGCAATGAAGGAGTCCGAAATCCGCGACTTCATCAAACGACTGTCCGGCGATACCGGCCCCTCGCCAATCGATGAGCTTCTCGCGATCGCAGCAGAGTCCTTTGATGCGGGTGACCTGGCAACGGCAGCGCAGGCCTATGCACGCATCCTTGGCGAGGAACCTCAGAACCCGGCGGCCCTCGGCGGCATCGCGCGCTGCTATCTTGCAAGCGGCGACATCGATCGAGCACGCCAGACGCTGCAACTTGTACCACCCGAACACATGGGCCACGAGGCAATCGCTGCGGTCTCGGCCCAGATCCGCCTGAAGGACCAGGCTCCGGCAGACGACAACCTGGCGGAATTGAAGGCGCTCATTGAAGCAAGCCCGTCCAATCTGCAGGCTCGGTTCGACCTCGCAGCGGCCCTCGCAGCAGCCGGAACCGCCGAAGCTGCGATCGACGAGTACCTGGAAATCCTCCGCCGGGACCGGAACTGGAATGACGGCGCGGCGCGCCTGCAGCTTCTGACACTGTTTGAGGCACTGGGATCCACAGACCCTGTCGTGAAGTCCGGTCGCCGCAAGCTCTCCAACCTGCTGTTCTCCTGAGATGGCGCTCCACCGCTCGCTGCCTGAGACCATACCGATCTTTCCGCTCGAAGGCGCACTGCTGCTTCCGGGCGGAAGAATGCCACTGCGTATCTTCGAGCCCCGATATCTCGAGATGACGGATGATGCCCTCGGAACGTCGAGACTGATCGGCATGATCCAGCCTGCAACGACCAGCGCCGCAAACCCGGCGCTCTACAATGTCGGTTGCGTTGGCAGGCTCACCTCATGGAACGAAACGCCAGACGGCCGCTACGCGATCGTGTTGACGGGTGTGTGCCGCTTCAGGATACGCGAAGAAGTCAGCACGCCGCGGCTCTACCGTATGGTCAGGGCAGATTACACCGACTATCGCGCAGATCTTGAACAGGAAGCAGCAGAACCCGACTTCGACCGCGAGCGGCTCGCATCCGTGATCAGGCAGTTTCTGGGCAAGCACAAGATGGAAAGCCTGTGGCCGACCCTCGAGGAACTTCCGGCGGGACTGCTGGTGAATTCACTGGCCATGGTCTGCCCCTTCTCCCCCGCAGAAAAGCAGGCCCTCCTCGAGGAACCCACGCTGACCGACCGGGCAAAGCTTCTGATGACGCTCATGGAGATGAATGTCGCCGGTATGTCAGGCGCAGAAGGGACACTTCAATGAGTGACGGCAATGCACCGCCACTCAAGGCGCGCGCCATCGACCCGAAACTACTCGAGATCCTCGTGTGCCCTGTAACCAAGGCAACGCTGAGATACGACGCTGCAAGGCAGGAACTGATCTCGCTCGCCGCACGTCTCGCCTTTCCAATCCGCGATGGCATACCTGTCATGCTCGTCGATGAAGCGCGCGAATTGCAGGACAGTGAAACCAGGTGACCACAAGCAGCCCCTGGCCCCTGGACCTTTCTTACAACCGGGCTGATCGCATCCTGCGCGTGCGCTTCGATGACGGAGTTGCTTTCAACCTGCCCGCCGAGTACTTGCGCGTTGAAAGCCCGAGCGCGGAAGTAAAAGGACACGGCGCGGCCGAACGGAAAACAGTACCCGGAAAGAAATGGGTTGCCATTCAAGCAATCGAACCTGTTGGCCAGTACGCGGTCAGATTGATCTTCGACGATGGCCACGACACGGGTCTTTACGCCTGGAGTTATCTCTACGAACTGGGACAACAGCACGCCAACCGCTGGGCCGAATATGAAAGCCGCCTCTCACGACTGGGGCTTCGGAGAGATCCCTGATGATCTGGCGGGCGCTTTTCGAATACTGGCACATCATCGCACTTGGACTTGCGATGATTGCCTGGCGGGTCTGGGGAAACCGGATAACCGGATTTGTCCGTCGCATGGACCAGCAACGCGCACGGACTGAATTGCAGGCGATGTACGACAGGTCAAATCCGAACTCTCATTTCCGGCAATCGGTCGAGCAGATCAACGAAGACACGCCAAGTGTCGTACCCCACCCAACCGATCCGGGCGTTTGCACCTGGGCCGGCCAGTCTTACGCCTCACGCGAAGATGCTGAAGCCGCACGATGGCACCACGTCCTGAGCGAGGCTCGCAGCTTCTACCGGGATCTTGACCGGCAGTTCGGCAATCGAATTGCGGGCCGCGACAAATCCGAGACAATCGATGGCGCCCGGGACTGATCGCGCCCCAGGACCATCAGACCGCTTCCCCACGCAGCAATCGCGGGACATGACCTGCAACCCCGCTGGCCTGTCTCATGAACATGGCCTTCAGCGGCGCGATGCCATCGACGATATCCATCCCCAGCCGTCGCAGGCCCCGAAGCGCAACATTGTCATTTGAGAACAACCGGTTCAGCGCATCCATGCTGAGGGCAAACACCGTATTGTCCACCCGCCGCCACGCCTCATAGCGCGCAAGGGTCGAGCGAGAACCCGGATCAAGCCCAAGTCGCCGGGCATCGACAATCGTCTCTGCAATGGCGGCAACGTCGCGCAGGCCCAGATTGAGTCCCTGCCCCGCCAGGGGATGCACGGCATGGGCGGCATCTCCCACCAGGGCGATGCGCTCAGCCAGATAGGTCTCTGCGAGATTAAGTGACAGCGGGTAGGACCACCGCGGTCCGACAACGCGCACGAGCCCAAGATGATCGCCGAACCGCCGTCGAACCTCGCCGGCGAACGCAGCATCGTCGAGGGACATGAAAGCCTGGGCCAGCTGCTCCTGCTCACTCCACACGATGGAAGAACGATTCCCCGTCATCGGCAGGATGGCAAAGGGACCACCCTCGAGGAATAACTCGTGGGCAACCCCGCGATGCGGGCGTTCATGCTCCACCGTGGTGACGATCCCGTGCTGTCGATAGGGCCAGCCATGCGTCCGGATCCCGCAGGCCTCGCGAATGGGTGAATCCCGCCCGTCTGCCGCCACGCAAAGCCGGGCGCGAACGGCACGCCCATCATTCGTCGACACGACAATCTGGCTACCTTCCACACTCGTCCCCACCACCCTGCAAGGCGCGAGGACCTGCAGCAACGGGCAGGCACGCGCGCCGTGATCGAGGGCCTTCCGGAAATGCCTGTTCTCGACCATGTGCGCCAATGGATCTTCGCCAATCTCGCGATGGTCGAAGTGCAGCATCGCAGTCGAGGCGCCCGCGCGCACCGTTCCATCCCCGACGACGATGTCGAGAACAGGCTCTGCATGCGGATGCACATGGCTCCAGACCGAAAGGACCTCAAGCATCCGCCGCGACGCGGGCGCGAACGAACTGACCCGTCCGTCAAAGGCCTCATCCTGCAGCAAGGCCGGATCGGCGCCATCGATGACGATGGTTTCGACGCCAGACTGGGCGAGCGCGATCCCGAGCGTGAGGCCAACCATGCCCCCACCCGCAATGACCACGTCGCAGCTTTCCAATTCGAGGTTTTCCATGGAGCAGTGTTATAGGGCCTTGCCACCCGCCGACCAAGAACGGCGCGCTGCGTCACAGAGGTTAACTGCACAATTTGTCGGCATCGAGGGATCTAGACTGCTGCGACTTGAAGCAATACACCCCAGCGGATTCACGGGATCATCGTGCAGTCGAAACCATCAGGCGAGGCATGGCACCATGAAACTCATCACGGCGGTGATTAAGCCGTTTAAGCTGGACGAAGTACGGGAAGCCCTTGTCGCAATGGGCGTTGAAGGCCTCACGGTTACCGAGGCGAAGGGCTTCGGTCGTCAAAAGGGCCACCGCGAAATTTACCGCGGCGCGGAATACGCGGTCAGCTTCGTCCCCAAGCTGAAGATCGAAGTGGCCGTGCGCGCCGACCAGGCCGACGCGGTCATTCAGTGCATCACTAACCACGCACGGACCGGCCAGATCGGCGACGGCAAGATTTTCGTCACACCAGTGGAACACGTCGTGCGAATCCGTACAGGCGAAACCGACACAAACGCCCTCTAGCATTCAATCGAAGGAAGCAAGCTCATGAATTTCATTCGAAGGATGGAGACAGGCCTGGTCCTGTCCCTCGCGGCAATGATGACGGCCGCATCCGCCCTCGCAGATGTGGCGCCGCCGCCAACACCGGAAGCTGCAGAGGCTGCGTCAAGCGCGGCTCCCGCCTTGCCTGCCCACGCCGCAGCTCTCGCCCTGAACTCCGGCGACACAGCCTGGATGTTGACGTCGACCGCTCTTGTGCTCCTGATGACCATACCCGGCCTCGCCCTCTTCTACGGAGGCATGGTGCGCAAGAAAAACATCCTCTCCACGGCCGCGCAAAGCTTTGCAATCACGGCGCTGGTAACGGTGCTCTGGGCAGTGCTGGGCTATTCGCTCGCCTTTACCAACGGTGGCGAGAGCCAGCATCTGATTGGCGGCACCGAACGCATCCTGCTGGCTGGAATGGGTAATGAGGTAGCTCACAGCCTCGCAGCCTCGATCCCGGAATCGGTCTTCATGACCTTCCAGATGACTTTTGCGATCATCACCCCGGCGCTGATCTGCGGCGCGTTCGCCGATCGCATGAAATTCTCGTCAATGATGGTCTTCATGGGCGCCTGGGTTCTTCTGGTCTATTGCCCCGTCGCGCATTGGGTCTGGGGCGGCGGTTTCCTCGGCGGCATGGGCGTTCTCGATTTCGCTGGCGGTACCGTGGTGCACCTCAACGCAGGCATCGCAGGCCTGGTCTGCGCGATCGTCCTGGGCAAGCGCGTTGGCTACGGCCAGGAAAACATGGCACCCCATAACCTCCTCTACGCGCTGATCGGCGCCTCCCTCCTGTGGGTGGGCTGGTTCGGTTTCAATGCAGGCTCTGCCGTCGCGGCAAACGCACTGGCAGGCATTGCCATGGCCAACACGCAGATCGCAACCGCAGCTGCAGCGCTCTCGTGGATGATCGTAGAGTGGATGATCCAGAAGAAGCCAAGCGTGCTCGGCATGTTGTCAGGTGCTGTTGCGGGCTTGGTCGCCATCACCCCGGCGGCAGGCTTCGTTGAACCTTCGGGCGCCATCATCATCGGCCTGGTGTCGGGCGCCGTCTGCTATGCAGCCGCCGTCTGGCTGAAGCACAAGCTGGGATATGACGATTCACTCGACGCGTTCGGCGTTCACGGCGTTGGCGGTGCTGTTGGCGCCGTACTCACGGGTGTGTTCGCCGTGTCATCTGTCAATAGCCTCGGCAAGGGTGCGATCGATGGCAATCCGGGACAGATCGTAACACAACTTGAAGGTTTGATCGTCGCCGGACTCTACTGTGCGATCGTGACATTCATCCTCCTGAAGGTCATTGACGCACTGATGGGCCTGCGCGTCTCGGCAGAAGAGGAACGCGAAGGCTTGGATCTCACGCAGCACGGCGAGAGAATTCACTGATCACCAAGCAGCAGAGGCACTTTGGGTAACTCCAAAGTGCCTCTATACTTGCAAATCGCTCTAGGATTGCGGTTTGCGTATGTCGAGGCTCGAAGCTCAACCAATTTCTCCCTTCACGCGTCTCAACGCGCTGCTGCAGCATACGGCCCCCGGACAGCCCCCGATCAACATGCACGTGGGCGAGCCACAGCACCCCGTGCCCGACTTCGTCGGCCCCATCATCGCAGCCAACCTGCCCGACTTCGGAAAGTACCCGCCGATCATCGGCCCGGATCCCCTGCGCAAGTCCATCGCGTCCTGGCTGGACCGCCGATTTGCCCTCTCCCGCGGCATCGACCCGCAATCGCAGATCCTGCCACTCGTTGGCACGCGTGAGGGCTTGTTCAGCGCCGCCTTCGTCGCCGTCCCCGAAACCAAGAGCGGAAAGCGCCCGGCGGTCCTGATACCCAACCCCTTCTACCAGTGCTACGCGGCAGCCGCCTTGTCGTCAGGCGCCGAACCGGTCTACGTGAACGCGACACGCGAAACGGGCTTTCTTCCCGACTTTCAAAGCCTGCCCGCAGAACTTCTCTCACGGACGGCCGCGATCTACATGTGCTCGCCCTCCAACCCGGAAGGCGCGGCCGCAGATGAAGCCTATTGGCGACGCCTGTTTGAAATTGCCGACGAGCACGACATCACGATCATGGCCGACGAGTGTTATTCGGAAATCTATGCGCACACGCCACCCTGCGGCGCACTGACCATTCGCCAGACAACCTCCCCTGCATTCGACAGGCTTCTTGTTTTTCACTCCCTCTCCAAGCGCTCGAGCCTCGCCGGATTGCGATCAGGCTTTGTCGCAGGGGATGCGCGCTTCATTGCGCGCTTTCGTGAATTCAGGAACGTGGCTGGCCCCCAATTACCCCTGCCAATAGCCGCCGTGTCGCAAAAGGCCTGGTCTGACGAGACCCATGTCGAGGCCAACCGCGCGCTCTACCGCAGGAAATTCGAACTGGCTCGAGCACGCTTGTCGAACCGCTTTGCGCTGCGAATTCCCGACGGCGGATTTTTCCTGTGGCTTGATGTGGGCGACGGCACCGCCGCTGCACAGAGACTTTGGCAGGAGGCAGGGGTGAAAGTTTTGCCGGGTGAATATCTGGCCAGAGAGACCCCCTCCGGAAACCCCGGAAAATGCTTCATTCGCGTTGCTCTGGTTAACGACTTTGCAACGACAGATGAGGCACTTGATAGACTTGCAAAAACCCTGTGACCACGCGTGCCAGCCTGTACGCCAGATCGAGCGCATTGAGGTAAGTTGAAGATGGGTCAGTTCAATCCCGTGTCTCGGACATTTGCCTCCTTCGAGCGCATCCCGCTCCTGCCGGAGCAATGGACAGGCTGGAAAGATGCGCTTGCGACCACGACACGTCGCCTGACGATCCGCCTCTCGGGCCTCTCCCTCATGGTCGCGTCAATCGGCTGTGCCATTGCATTGCTGACCTACGACGCGAACGACCCGAGCTGGAACAATGCCAGCGCAGCCGCAACCCAGAACGCCCTCGGCACCTGGGGAGCCTATGTTTCGGACATCTTGTTTCAGTCATTTGGCGTCGCGAGTGTCCTCGCCATTGTTCCCCCTTTGCTTTGGGGCGTATGGCTCGTCGATGGCAGGGTCGGCCTGAAACTTCCATCGCGCACGATTTGCTGGATCCTGTCAGTCGTCGCCTTGGCAACCTGCGCCGGCTTTCTGCCCGTAGAACTCTTCACGGACCAGGCCGTATCGTCTGGCGGTGCCATCGGTGAAGCAATTTTCAGCATGGTTGCGGGCACCCTCGCCTCCCTCGGCATTCCGACCCCCAGCATCTTCGCAGGCATGTTGTCTGGCGTCACAGGATCGATGCTGATGGCATGGGCCATCGGTCTGAACCCGTTCCATGTCAGCATTCCGGCGCTGCCTGTCCGAACGCTCTTTGACCAGGTCGCAGCGTTGAACGACCAGCTGTCATCGATGATTGGCAACCTGCTCCGGCGGTCTGAGGCGTCCGAGCGACTGGAACCGCGCCTCGTCGAGGCGACCGAACCCGATCAAAGCTACGATATGGCGCCGGCGACGCCAGCCCCTGCGCCTGCGGCACGCGAACTGCGCGTCACGCGCATGGCCCCGACCAAGACGCCTCCAAGCGCGACCCGCGCCGCAGCCAGCACCTCTCGCTTCGAAACGGATTCGGATTACGAACTTCCTTCCCTCGGCCTCCTGAAGCAGAACAAGAGCGCACAAGGCGTCAAGGAGTCGAACGAAACCCTCGAAGAGAACGCCCGCATGCTGGAAAGCGTGCTCGCGGACTTCGGCGTCAAGGGCCAGATCATTCAGGTTCTGCCCGGCCCCGTCGTGACGCTCTATGAGTTCGAGCCTGCCGCCGGCGTGAAGGGTGCGCGCGTCATCTCGCTCGCGGAAGATATCGCCCGCTCAATGAAGGCTGTTTCGGCACGCGTCGCCGTGGTTCCGGGCAAGAATGCAATCGGCATCGAACTTCCGACCCTGCGTCGCGAGCGCGTGCTGCTTCGTGAACTCCTGTCCACCCCTGAATACGACAGTGAGGCCCTCGACCTCGTTTTGGCGCTGGGAAAGAACATCGCCGGCGAGCCGGTGATCACCGACTTGGCCCGCATGCCCCATCTGCTGATCGCCGGCACCACCGGCTCGGGCAAGTCCGTAGCCATCAACACCATGATCCTGTCGCTGCTCTACCGGCTGACACCCGACCAGTGCAAGCTGATCATGATCGATCCCAAGATGCTCGAATTGTCAGCCTATGACGGCATTCCCCACCTACTGTCACCCGTCGTCACGGACCCGAAGAAGGCGATCGTCGCACTCAAATGGACCGTCCGCGAGATGGAGGACCGCTACCGCCGCATGCAGAAGATGGGGGTACGCAACATCAAGG
The DNA here is from genome assembly GCA_040381215.1 of Alphaproteobacteria bacterium. Classification (GTDB taxonomy): domain Bacteria; phylum Pseudomonadota; class Alphaproteobacteria; order Micropepsales; family Micropepsaceae; genus SZUA-430. The sequence goes on from JBEIHO010000001.1 coordinate 87,735, forward strand.
GCTACAATGAACGAATTGCCCGCGCCAAGGCCAAGGGAGAGCTTCTCAAGCGCACGGTTCAGACGGGCTTCGACAGCCAGACGGGCGAGCCCTTGTTCGAGGAAGAGACGCTTCCCCTCGAGCACATGCCCTACATCGTCGTGATCGTCGATGAAATGGCAGATCTGATGATGGTTGCAGGAAAGGATATCGAAGCCGCTGTTCAGCGTCTCGCGCAGATGGCGCGCGCCTCGGGCATTCACATCATCACCGCGACGCAACGCCCGTCAGTCGACGTCATTACCGGTACCATCAAGGCGAACTTCCCGACGCGCATCTCCTTCCAGGTGACCTCGAGGATCGACAGCCGCACGATCCTCGGCGAACAGGGTGCCGAACAGCTTCTCGGCCAGGGCGACATGCTCTTGATGGAAGGCGGTGGCCGCATTCGTCGTGTCCACGGCCCCTTCGTATCGGACGAAGAGGTCGAAGAGGTCGTGAAATACCTGCGCACCCAGGGCGAACCGTCCTATCTCGACGCCATCACCGAGGAACCTGAAGAGCCTGAGGCTGCTAACCTGTTCGATGGCGAGGGCGAAGGCAGCGGCGACGATCTCTACGACCAGGCTGTCGCCATCATCGCTCGCGACCGCAAGGTCTCGACCTCCTACATCCAGCGCAGGTTGCAGATCGGCTACAACCGAGCCGCCCGGATCATCGAGAAGATGGAAGAGGAAGGCGTCATCTCCGGCCCCAATCACGCCGGCAAGCGAGAAGTCCTCGTCAGCGATCACTCAGGACGGGGGGACTGAGCCCCCTGCCCTCACCTCTCGCGTCCCCGCGAGCGTGACACGTCGAACGCGCCGGCGAGATCTTCGACAAGCGCCGCCGTCCATCGCACATCCGTGTACCCGCCGACACCTAGCACGGCGACAACATCTGCAAACTCGTCGTTGGCACGGCTGAACATGTCTCGGGTCTGCGGGACGCGCCGCTCGGCCGACGCAAAGACCATGTCTTCGGGATGCGCCGCCTCATGGGCCCAGTCCCGGATGGCACGCAGGCTGCGGATATAGTCATTGACCTCGCGCGAGATCGACGCCGTGAGCGCATAGCCGAACAGTCCGGTCATCGCCGGGATGGCGCGAAAGACGTGGTCGACGGCATCCGCTGCCCGAACGCGGGCCGAACCTTCAGGGGATTGGTGGAACCGTGCCAGCGCATCCCCGAACTCGAGATGAAGCAGCATCAACTCCTGTCCCAGGTTTTCGCGAGCAGGCCGCCACCGGATGCCTTGCCGCACCTCAATGACAATGGGCAACAGTATCGAGAACACCAGCGCCCCGAGCAGGAAGCCGCCGACCTCGACCATGGCATTCAGCAGAAAGTCCTCGCGCAACCCCATCGGTCCTGCGGGGTCGAAAACAAGTCTCTGGATCCCATCCATAAGCATAACCGGCCCTCAGCCCCAAAATGTCGCCAATTTAATCTCCCCGCCGCAGGAAACCCCTTCCGGACGCCCACGGCAAGCCGCGATTATCCTTCCTTTTGACACACTCGCCGACTAATTAGACGGACAGACGAACAAAGCACGGCTTGATCGAAAATGCTCAGAACCATCCTGCTTTCAGCCCTTCTCCTGGTTGCCGGCAACGCCATGGCCGCACCGCTGAAACCACAGGACATTGCTGATTTGGCCAAGGTCTCGGCCTACCTCAACGCCATTACGTCCCTGAAATCGAGCTTCGTCCAGGTCGGTCCCAATGGTGAACTTGACCAAGGGGTTCTCTACGCGCGCAAGCCGGGCAGGCTCCGTTTCGAGTATGCCCCACCCAGCCCCTACCTGATCGTATCAGACGGCGTGACGATCGCGGTCGCCAACAACAAGCTCCGAACGGTTGACCGCTACCCGTTGGTCGACAACCCTCTGAACATCATTTTGCGCGAGAACATGGACCTGAGCCGCGACCCGCGCATTACCGCGGTGGACCGGCAGGCCGGCACCCTGCGCGTCACCGCAACCGAGAAATCCGGTCCCCTTAAGGGACAGGTAACCCTGATCTTCAGGTACCCCTCCATCGAGATTGCGCAGTGGATCATTACTGATGCGCAAGGCTTGCAGACTATCATTGCGCTCAAGGGCCCCCAGACCGAAGTCGCCCTTTCGCCAGAACTCTTTGTTCTGCGTGATGTCGACCGTTTCGGCCGCAAAGATGATTAATTTCGCCGCTCCTTGCTGAAGACTGCGGGGCGGTGCTAGCGAAAGCACATGACCCGCAGGAACCGCCCCGTCGTAGGCATACCATGCGACCACCGCGTGATCGGGCCCCACCCCTTCCACGCCGTGGGCGAAAAATATGTTGTGGCCGTGCGGGATGGAGCAAGCGCGATCCCGCTGCTTATACCTGTCCTCGAAGACCCAATCGCGCTGGGAGATATTCTGTCGACCGTCGACGGCATCCTCCTGACGGGTTCACCATCGAACGTATCACCAGGCCTCTACGGCGGACCGCCTCCCCGCGACGGGGTCCTGCAAGACCACCGACGGGACATGACCACCCTGCCCCTCATCCGGCAGGTGATCGCGGAGGGAAAGCCCTTCCTCGCGATCTGCCGAGGCTTTCAGGAGATGAATGTCGCCTTCGGCGGCTCGCTTCACCAGCACCTCGAGGAACTACCTGGCCGTCTGGACCATCGCGAAGACAAGACGGCCCCCCTCGACGCCCAGTATGCGCCGGCGCACCCGATCACGATCGCACCGGCCGGCCTGCTGCATGCCGTGACCGGCAAGACGCAAGCGCGCGTCAACTCCCTTCACGGACAGGGAATTGACCGCCTGGGACCCGGGCTGGACGTCGAGGCAACGGCAACGGACGGCACCATTGAAGCAATAAGCGTAAAAGGCGCGCGCCAATTCGCATTGGGCGTCCAGTGGCACCCCGAGTGGAAGTTTTGGGAGGACGCATTCTCTGCATCCATCCTCGCCGCATTCGGTCAGTCGCTGCGGGCGCACGCGGAAAATGTTGGGGAACGGTAATGGCAAGAAATCGAACCGAATTGAAGGAATGGCTCAAGGAACGACGTATCACCGAGGTCGAATTGCTCGTCCCGGACATGGCGGGCATCGCCCGCGGCAAGATCCTTCCAACGAGCAAGTTCCTGTCAGGACTTGAAAACGACACCCTGCGACTTCCCGAAAGCGTCTTCGGCCAGATGGTGACAGGCGCAGACGCGGAAACGGACTGCCTGACCTACCAGGCGCCCGACATGATCCTTGTACCGGACGCCGACACGATCTGCGTCGTACCCTGGTACCGCGAACCAACCGCACAGGTGATCTGCGACTGCACAGACCGCAACGGAGAACCCATCCAGCTTGCGCCCCGTCAGGTTCTCAAGGAGATCCTCAAGAAATTCAAGGAACGGAACTGGAAGCCCGTCATTGCGCCCGAACTGGAATTCTACTTGGCGCAGAAGAACATCGATCCGGACTACCCCCTGCTGCCGCCAGCCGGAAAGTCTGGTCGTCCGCAAACCGGGCGACAGGCTTACGCGATCGATGCGGTCAACGAGTTCGATCCCATGTTCGAGGATGTCTACGATTACTGCGACGCGCAGGAAATCGGCATCGACAGCCTCATTCATGAGGAAGGCGTGGCGCAGTGCGAGATCAACTTCTATCACGGCGATCCGCTCCAGCTGGCAGACCAGACATTCCTGTTCAAGCGTACCGTTCGCCAGGCGGCACTCCGCCATGACATCTACGCGACTTTCATGGCCAAGCCCTACGAGCAGGAACCGGGCAGCGCCATGCATATCCACCAGAGCGTGGTCGACCTGCGGACAGGAAAGAACCTGTTCGCCAACAAGAACGGCAAGGACACGCGGCTGTTTCTCGCCTACATCGCAGGCCTGCAGAAATATCTTCCTGCATCCATGCCCCTGATCGCACCTTACGTGAACTCGTATCGCAGGTTGGTTCGCTACCTTTCAGCGCCAGTCAACACGCACTGGGGTCACGAGAACCGCACCGTGGGGCTCCGCGTGCCGGAGTCGGAGCAGAAAAATCGCCGCATCGAGAACCGTGTTCCCGGCGCAGACGCCAACCCCTATCTGGCGATTGCTGCCACCCTGGCATGCGGCTACATGGGCATGGTGCAGAACCTCATGCCGACAAAGCCCATGGAAGGGAATGCCTACGAGTCGATGAAGTATCAGTTGCCCCGCCACCTCCTGGACGCCATTCAGCGCTTTCGCGCCTCAGCGGACATCCGGGAGCTTCTCGGCACGCCCTTTGTAGACCTCTACTCGGACGTAAAGGCATCCGAGCATGATGCCTACCAGCAGGTCATCAGCCCGTGGGAACGCCAGCACCTGCTGCTCAATGTCTAGCGGGCCTTCCGCAGCATCTTCATGCCGGCGAGAGACTTGAGACGCCGCCGCACCCGGCGGCGTTTTGTTGCATATCTGCGCCCATGCCAGCCAAGCACCATTCCCCCCGCCAGTGAAACAGCGGTCGCGTCATCATCTGCGCGACTTTCTGCAAGAATGGTTCTCAACTGTGGTTTGGCCACGAGCACATCATTCATGTCCCCAAGGACATCCTGCAGGCGACTGATTTTCCTCAAAATCAAACGCGCCGACCCTCGCGCCTCAAGGCTATCGAAGAACTCGAGCGTGTAGCGAAGTTTCTTCAGGCTGATGCGCAATGCATGGAGGTCATCAGCCTTCATCTTCCCGGCCCGGCGCAAGGCCTTTCGGGATTGAAGCAGGCGACGACGGACCTGCGCACGCGCAAAGCCCTGCGCATCCGCTTCCATGTCCCGGTGCGAGTTCGGATTGGAAAGCCACGGCCGCTGCTGCATCACAGACACAAGGTCAAGCGCAAGGTTCCTGAACCGCTCGGAGGAGATCCACGAAATCGCGCCCTGCCAGGAGGCATCACGCGCCTGCTCGAGGCGCAGGACCAGCGGCTCAAACGCGTCGTCCCGCCCCAATTGCCGCGCAACGGGCAGCGTCAGCTGATTGAGAAGCACCTCCTTGTCGCGGCATGCGCCAAGTTCGCGAGCAAGATCCCGCACCTCGTTCATCAGCCCGGTGAACGGCGAGCGCTGACGCGATGACAGCAGGGAAACCGCAACCCGCAAACGCCGAAGCGCAACCCGCATCTGGTGAACACCCTCCGGACTATGGCCTTGCGCAACCGCGTCGAGATTGTTGAGCAGATGGCGAACGCAATTGCCGATGATGGAGGCCAGCGCATCGTCTGCAGTCTGGGCCGACCGAAGCTGTATCCGCCCGGGCTTCCACGCGCCGAGCGATTCATCCTGAGCAAGCCTGAACCCACGCTCGGGCTTGGACAGGAACGACAGCGTCAACGGCAGGCCGCGGGTCAGCAAGCGCGCGGTTGCCAGCAGGTCATTCATGCCCCCGCGCACCAGCTCGAATTCAACTTCGCTGATGGCAATGCGGCGCTGGCTTTCACTGGCAAGCCTGATTTCTCCCGTATCAATCGCCGCTTCTATTTCAACATTGCGAGCAGGTGTCAGAAGCACGCGTGTTCGACGCGTATCGACTTCAAAGATGGGTTCGAGGCTGCGCCCCGCCAGCAAGTGAGTGACCTTCCAGCGGGCGCGGCTGTCGGGAATGGACGAAAGATCGGGCCGGATGCCATCAATCTCCGATTTGTACTCCGCGCGCGTGACAAGCTCTCCGGATCCAACCCTCTTCAGGGTTTGGGAATGGACATTGCCCTCCCCACGCACGCGCAGGACATAACCGGCTTCCCGGAGGGCATGATCTTCCGTGTCGTAGTAAGTCGCGCATCGGACAACCGTCGTCGCATTGCGATAGCCAGCGAAATCGAGAAACATTTCTGACTGCCGGAGCGCACCAAGGGCTCGCTCATCGCCGACGAATTTGAGTTCGGTTTCCTGATGCATGAGCAAGGTTCTCGTCTGCAAGGCCTGGGCGATCCTCCGCACCGGCGCCATTGCGAGCAAATGTCATGTTTAATTCACAAAAGCGTCATGGACGCAGCATGTGGTATCCGACCAGCCGGTAAAACCACATGGATCAGGGTCTGTGGAAAACAACTTCGCTAGGCGCGAACAGGAATGCCACAGGCGCGCATCCGGGCCTTGGCCTCGGCAATGCTGGCCTCGCCGAAATGAAAGATCGAAGCTGCCAGCACGGCACTCGCGTGTCCCTCAAGGACACCCGTTGCAAGGTGGTCGACGCTGCCCACCCCACCGCTGGCAATCACTGGGACAGAAACCGCATCTGCCACGGCCCGCGTGAGATCGATGTCATACCCGTCTCGGGTGCCATCCCTGTCCATCGAAGTGAGCAGGATTTCGCCCGCCCCAAGGGACACGACCTCCCGCGCATAGGAGACCGCATCGATCCCCGTGGCATTCCGCCCGCCATGCGTGAAAATCTCGTGACGCCCCCCCGCCACGCGCCGCGCGTCAATGGCAACGACGACAAGTTGGGACCCGAATTTCTCGGCAGCCTCCCGGACAATCTCCCGTCGATGCACGGCCGCCGTATTGATCGACACCTTGTCTGCACCGGCAAGCAGCAGCGCCCGAATGTCATCAAGAGACTTCACACCCCCGCCGACGGTCAAGGGCATGAAACACACATCTGCCGTCCGCCGGATCACATCCAGCATGGCACCACGGTTTTCATGGCTCGCGGCAATATCCAGAAAGCACAATTCGTCAGCACCCGCAGCATCATAAGCCCGGGCCGATTCAACCGGATCGCCGGCATCGCGCAGCTTCTCGAACTGCACACCCTTGACGACCCGTCCCTCCTTGACATCGAGACACGGGATGACCCGCACTTTCAGCATGGGACAGTCCCCTGCAACAGCTCCAGCGCCGCACGCGCGTCGAGCCTTCCGTCATAGAGCGCACGGCCACAGATGACGCCTGTGATATTGGGATGATTGAGCCCCTTGAGTGCACGCAAGTCTTCAAGCGAGCCCACGCCTCCGCTCGCAATCACCGAAACGCGGCTGGCGCTGGCGATAAGAGCGGTTTCCTGGAGGTTCAACCCGACACCGGTTCCATCACGCGCGATGTCCGTATAAATGACGGCTGAGACACCGGCATCTTCCAGTTGCCGCACGAGATCGACGGCGCGCAAGGTTGTCCCCTCGCCCCATCCCTGTATGGCAACCAACCCGTCCCGGGCATCAATGCCTACAACGATGCGCCCGGGAAACAGGCGCGCCGCTTCGCGCACGAGAGGAGCATTGGTCACCGCCACCGTCCCGAGGATGACCCGGCTCACACCCAGCCCAAGCCAGTGCTCGATGGCCGGCAGCGATCGTATCCCGCCACCAAGCTGTACCGGCAAATTCCCGGCCGACAGCACGCTGCGTATCGCCTGCGTGTTGATGCTGTTGCCTGCGAATGCGCCGTCGAGATCGACGACATGAACCCAGCGAAACCCTTCCGCTGCAAAGCGCGCAGCTTGCGCGCCAGGATCCTCATTGAAGACCGTGGCACTGCTCATTTCCCCGCGCAAGAGGCGTACGCACGCCCCACCCTTGAGATCGATCGCGGGATAGACGATCACGGCCGCCACCTTGCAAAATTTGCAAGCAGCCTGAGACCCAGGGCCTGGCTCTTTTCAGGGTGGAATTGCGTGCCGATCATGTTGTCCCGTGCAACGGCCGCGACAATCCTCTCGCCATGCTCTGTCGTGGCAACCACATCGCGCTCATCCGCGCACCGAAAGTGAAAGCTATGGACAAAATAGGCATGCGATACGGCCGGGCCTGCCCCGACATGTGAAAGCACCGGATGTGGACGCTGCACCTTCAGTTCATTCCATCCCATATGCGGAACCTTGAGCTGCGACTGTCCTGTTTCAATCCTTACGACATCACCGCCAATCCATCCAAGGCCGGCTGTCCGTCCATGCTCCAGCCCCTGGTCTGCAAGCAACTGCATGCCGACGCAGATGCCCAGAAAAGGCTTTCCGTGCCCGATCACGGACGCCTCGAGGGCACGCCTCATGCCCTCGATCGTCTCCAAACCACGCATGCAGTCGGCGAAGGCCCCAACACCCGGAAGCACGACGCGCGTCGCGCGCATCACATCCTCGGGATGCGATGTGACGATGACGTCGCAATCCAGTCCCTCGTCGTGGATGGCGCGTAGCAGCGCCTTCTCCACCGAGCGCAGGTTGCCCGATCCGTAATCGATGATGACCAGACGCTCAGTCATGAGCCACGTCGCACGACATTATCCGCCCAGACTGCCCTTCGTGCTCGGTACACGGCCTGCCTGGCGCGGGTCAGCTTCGAGCGCCTCGCGCAAGGCCCGCGCACAGGCCTTGAAGCAGCTCTCGGCAATATGATGGTTGTTCTCGCCATGGAGATTTTCAATGTGAAGCGTGAGCCCGGCATTCTGCGACAACGCCTGGAACCACTCCTTGAACAACTCGGTATCCATTTCGCCGAGCTTGGCGCGACTGAACGAAACCTTCCAGATGAAATAGGGTCGTCCGGAAACATCCACCGCACACCGCGTCAGCGTCTCGTCCATCGGGATCAAGGCCGAACCGAAACGACGGATCCCGCGAAGCTCGCCAAGCGCCTGGGCAATCGCCTGCCCGATGACGATACCCGTGTCCTCGGTCGTATGGTGGAAGTCGATATGTGTATCGCCTTTGGCGCGCACGTGAAGGTCGATGCCCGAATGCTTCGCGAAACTCTCCAGCATATGGTCCAGGAAGCCAATCCCGGTGCTGATGTCGAAATTCCCCGACCCGTCAAGGTCGAGGCTGACCGAAATTTCCGTTTCCCGCGTCTTGCGTTCGACAGATGCTTTGCGCATGTAACATTCATCCTTGGGGACACCGGCACAGGCAGCCGACACCCTTTGTCTTGGAAAAGCCCTAACAATGCGCGAAGGGAGACGCAATGCCGACGAATGACGCTACGTACGGCAACGGCATCTGGCGCCGGACGACGATCCTCTCGGTGCGCAAGAATGGCCGTGTGGTCGTGGCCGGTGACGGTCAGGTAAGCCTGGGTCCTACCGTCATGAAAGCCAATGCACGCAAGGTCCGGCGCCTGTCGGGCGGGCGTGTCATTGCCGGATTTGCAGGCGCGACCGCCGACGCCTTCACCCTGTTCGAGCGTCTGGAAGGCAAGCTCGAGACCTACCCCGGCAACCTGACCCGTGCCGCGGTCGAGCTCGCAAAGGACTGGCGTACGGACCGTTACCTGCGTCGCCTCGAAGCCATGCTGGCAGTCGCCGACAGCCAGGTAAGCCTCATCCTGTCGGGAACGGGCGACGTGGTCGAACCCGAAGACGGACTGATTGGCATAGGCTCAGGCGGCAACTTTGCGCTGGCAGCCGCACGCGCCCTCTTCCCGATGGAACTGGAAGCGGAGGAAATTGTACGGCGCTCGATGAAGATTGCCGCAGACCTCTGCGTCTACACCAACCACGAAATCACACTCGAAACACTTTGATCTCCCATGAGCGCCCTCACCCCCCGGCAGATAGTCAGTGAACTTGATCGCTACATCGTAGGCCAGGCCGCCGCCAAGCGCGCCGTCGCCATCGCCTTGCGCAACCGCTGGCGGCGTCAGCAATTGCCCGCAGGCTTGAAGGAGGAGGTTCTGCCCAAGAACATCCTCATGATCGGGCCCACCGGCGTAGGCAAGACGGAGATCTCGCGCAGGCTGGCAAGACTTGCCGATGCCCCCTTCCTCAAGATCGAAGCGACCAAGTTCACCGAAGTGGGATATGTCGGTCGCGACGTCGAGCAGATCATTCGGGATTTGCTCGAGATCGGTATTGCCTCGGTTCGCGCCCGTCGTCACAAGGATGTGAAGGCGCGCGCCGAGAAAGCGGCAGAAGATCGCGTCCTCGACGCCCTCGTGGGAACAAGCGCTTCAGAAACAACCCGCGACGCCTTTCGCAACCGCCTGCGCAATGGCGACCTCGACGACAAGGAAATCGAGCTCCAGCTGAACGAAACAGCAGGGTTCCCGGCATTCGAGTTGCCAGGCATGCCCGGCGCGCAGATGGGAATGCTCAACCTCAATGACATGCTCGGCAAGGCCCTTGGCGGTCGCCAACGCCACCGCAAGATGAAGGTGGCCGACGCCTATGCACCGCTCATAGCAGAGGAATCCGACAGGCTGGTCGACAACGACGCCTTGATACAGGAAGCCGTGAGGACCGTTGAAAATGACGGCATCGTCTTTCTCGATGAGATAGACAAGATCTGCGCACGCGAAGGAACCCAGCGTGGAGGCGGCGACGTCAGCCGCGAAGGGGTCCAGCGAGACCTTCTGCCTCTCATCGAGGGCACCACAGTAAGCACCAAGCACGGACCGGTGAAGACCGATCACATTCTCTTCATCGCGTCAGGCGCGTTCCACATCGCAAAACCATCGGACCTTCTGCCGGAGTTGCAGGGACGCCTTCCCATCCGTGTCGAGCTTCAGGCTCTCACCCGCGACGACTTCCGGCGCATCCTGACTGAGCCCGAGGCCAGCCTGATCAAGCAATACAAGGCCCTGATGGCAACCGAAGGAGTGGAGCTCGACTTCACCGATGACGGGATCGACGCGCTCGCAGATGCCGCGGCGGAAGTGAACGCAGGGGTGGAAAACATCGGCGCGCGCAGGTTGCAGACTGTGATGGAGCGCGTGCTGGAAGAAGTAAGCTTCCACGCGCCCGACAGCCGCAATGCACGCATAACGATAGATCGCACTTTCGTGCAGAGAGAAATTGGCTCATTGGCTAAGAATGCGGACCTGTCACGCTTCATACTTTGACGCGAAAATATTGATCCACACACCCGACAGGCGAAGGCAAAACAACAGCAAAATCGCGCTCTAAACTGTTGATAAAGCTCGCCTTCCTGAACGCTTCAGGCTAGTTTTCGCACCTGGGCAGCGAGACCGGCCCTCCCATCCCCGGGGTTGCCGCGTCCGCTGGAATTGGGGACGCGGGTGAGCAAGCGCAACCTCTTCGTAAGTTTTGCCGAAAGCGACGGCGGTCATTCCTATCTGGCAATGCGTTCAATGCTGGATGCAAACAGCATAGGACATTTGCTGTTCAGGACGACCGTGGCAGACGTCCTGGATACGGTGATAGCCGGCCAGGCGAACTTCGCCGTCGTGCCCTTCTACAACTCGATCACCCAGTGGGATGGCGCCACGGTGAAGGCACTGGCATCGGGACAGTTTGAAGTCCATGCGCAGATGTGCATGCCAGTCAGCTACGTGCTCGCAGCGCACAAGCAGTACATGAACGAGTTTGTCGAACGCTACCGCGCGCTGTCACCGCGGGATGAAGGCAAGGCAGAGCTGTCAGCAGAACGCGCAAAGAAGATCTACACGCGCTTCCTGACCCGCATCTTCGTCAACGCCCAGACTGAAGAACAGTACCGCGGCCGGCTGATCCGTCCCGACATGGCGCAGGCCACCCTCGAGCACACGCGCAATCCGCTCCGCGTGCTCGAGGAAATCTCACGCAACGAACTCGTCAAGGACCTCCAATGGGGCGCCCCGCGCCACAGCAGGCCCCAGCGCGAACAAGGCTACGGCGGCACGCCCTACTTCATGGAGCTCGCAGCCGCAAGGCCCGGCACGATCTCCGAGCTCAATGTTCCGGCCGTTCTGATTGCATCCGGTCTCCTCGACGCGCGGCAGGACAACGATGGTTGGGATCGTCATGGATCCGTCGGCGAAATCCTGTCTTTGCTGAAGAACCTCCTCGAACTGCTGGATGTCTATTCCTTCGGCGCACCCGACATGCCCGAAAACAAGACGAAATATCTCCTGCTGTCGAAGAAGGGGACCAAACTGCCGTCAGGCGCGCTTCTCCCCCTGCCCGAGAAATCGGAAACGCGGACCATGGTGCTCGCGCGCACGAATTACCGCGCTTCAAGCGCCGACCAGTGGCGACGACCGCTTGAACGCATCGAAAAACGCACAAGCACGACCGACTACGTTTTCGATCGGGCTCCGATCCCCGTCGAGGGCACAGGTCACCCTGTATTCCTCTTCGAGGGCGGAAAGGCCAGGCCATCCGGCCTCAAGGCCGCATGGAAAATGACCGGCTGGTTCTCCTCGAAGACTGCCGCAGGCTCCTTCCAGGAAAAGATGGAGCGCAAGCCAGAGCCGAAACCCGAGAAGGGATCACCGGACGATCACACGCTTGTCTACATCGGTGAATACAAGTCCTGGTGCGCCCCCTCGAACGGCCACGCCGAGACATGCGCGTGCACCGCGACACCGGTTGCCGCAAAAGATGATGACGACGGGCTGCCAGTGGGCAGGATCCTCTTGTTTGCCGGTGGCGCGCTTCTGGGCTTCCTGCTGTGCCTCGCCGCTGGTTACTTCACCGCGGGATCGGGCCCAGCCTCATCTGCTGGCACGGCAACCTACGAACCGCCCGTCATGGCACCACCTCTGCCGCCATTGCCGGCGCCAGCAGCCAATGGACAGGCAACTACTCCGGCTTCAGGCAGCTATCCCGGCTACGGGCAAACCGCGCCCGCAGCCACGCCGCCGCAACCGGCACAGCCCACACCGCCCTATCCTTCATACAACGTCGCGCCGCAGCACAGCGCCGCGGTAGGCGGCAAGACCAATTCACCCCAGGCCAGCACCCAGCCGCTGCTCGCCCCCCCTGCCCGGCCAGCACTGCTGCACGTCGCCTTCAGCGAAGCGAAGGCAAATCTGACCCGGGAAAGCTTCAATGTTCTCGCATCGGCCGCAAGCCAGGCGCTTCAGACCAACCGTGACGTCAGCATCCGCATCTTCGCCATCGGCCAGCGCGAGACGGATGCAGGCTTGTGGCGTCGAAGGTTGAACGCAGTGAAGGACGAGCTTGTACGCCTGGGCGTTCCGGTTTCCCGCATGCGTTCGGAGGGCACAGGCCCCTACATCATCAGGATCCTGAAAACGCCAAGCGCAGGTCCGCAGCGACCGGCTGCGGCTCTCGACCGCGCCCTTGAACTGGATTCCCTGGATGACCCCTTCTCGAGCGATTGATCCGTGAACGGATCATCGCTTGAGCAGCACATCTGACCGCGCACGCACGCGCTTCAGGTAGACATAGAGCGCCCCGCCCCCGCCATGACGCACATGTGCTTCGGCAACACCGGTCACGTGGCGCTTGAGCTCACCCTCGGCAAGCCATCGCGGTACAAGGCTTCGCAGCAGCCCGCGTGTTCCATCATGCATCCAGTTCGTTGCATCCCCATGCTGTCCCGCTGAGGCCGAACCCTTGCCGGTAACCACCAGCACACAACGCAAGCCGCCGTCATGGGCACGATGAATGAAGGTCACAAGTCTTGCATGGGCCTGCACTTGCGTCAGTCCGTGCAGGTCAATCTTGGCCTCTGGCTGAACCTTGCCCTCCGACAACCGGCGCAGCGTGGAACCATCGAGGCGATCCACCGCTGCAGGTTTATGTCGCTCGACCCGCTGTTCGCCAGAAAGCCCCGGCGTCTTCGCCGGACCAGGCGAGGACACATGCGACTGTTTTGCTTGAGGCCCTGCCCCAGCCTGTACAGGGACCTTTCGACGCCTGCGCTTTACGGGAACGACTTCTCGCATCGCCTGCTCCCAGAGCTGGATCTCGCCCTGCGTGGGATCTCGACGCTTCATCGGGAATACTCAATCAAGCTTGCTGACCAGGGCTTTGGGAAGAAGAACGTGAAGCCGGCCCTTGTGGGCCATGCGGCCAGCGATGCTCTCTGCACGCGCGCCCGCACCCCAATAGACATCACCCCTGATCGGTCCCCGTATCGCGCCGCCCGTATCTTGCGCAATGAACAACCGGCGCAGGTCGACATCATCCGCATCCGCATTCTCTCCGGGCGAGCGACCATCCACCCACATCGGGACGCCCAGCGCATGGAACCGGAGATCAACCGCAAGGCTCGCCTCCGGCGTTAGAGGCACACCCTGCGCGCCGTTGGCTCCGACAGAAGGGTCTCCCAGAGGCACTTCCTTGAAGAAGACGTAGGATGCATTCTCGCTCATCAAGGCGTCCGCCTTCTCGGGATTGGCCACAAGCCAGGCCCGAATGCTCTGCATCGACAGGGCTTCGCGCTGGATCTCGCCCCTGTCCACAAGCACCCGACCGATCGCCGTGTAGGCATGCCCATTCTGCCCATCATAGGCAGCCCGGATGCTCTCGCCCGTATCAAGTTTGATGCGCCCGGATCCCTGGATGTGCAGGAAGAAGGCGCCCACCGCGTCATCTACGAATACCAGGGGCGTGGCAGCGCTTCCCGCTGCCTGCGAGACAATCTCGCGACGAGCAGCGAAGGGAACGAGCCGCCCGCCTTCCACCCGTCCAGCAACGCGCTCTCCTTTGAGATGCGGTCTGAACTGTCCCAGGTCCACTTCGACGAGGTCAGCTGGCCGCTGGTGAAGAGGCGTCATGAAACGCCCGCCACGCTGGCGGCTGCCGTTGAGTTCAGGCTCGTAATATCCCGTGAACAGCCCTTTTTCCTCATCGCCATTCAGCGCCTGAACGACGCCGAACCCGCTTTCGAAGAAGGCGCGGGCCTCGCCGTCCGTCTTCACCGGCTGCGCACCGGCAGCCCGGCATGCCTCCTGCCAGTCAGCAACAGTGCCGTAGGCCTTGTCACCACCCAGGGGGGAGCTTGGCAATCGCACGGCTAGCGAGCGGCAGGATCTCAGGTATGCGCCATGGGCTGCTAGAAAAGCGCCCTCGCCCCAACCTTCAAGGGCTGAAAACGACGAGCGCTTGAATGCCAGCGTCGGTTCCCTCGCGGGACCGGTCTGACCGGGCTTGTCGGCCACGGGAACGCAAGCGGCAACAGACAGTGCCAACAGCACAGCGTTGGCATGGCGAAGCATCTTCATGGCTCGAGCTTATGCTATGCAGCGCCTGCCGTGGCAACCAGCTTCCAATTCGGATCGGCCGAGCGCGTATCGCGCGCAAACGTCCAGATATCAGTGACCTCCCGGACCACCCCGGCAGCGCCTTCAACGACGACGCCAGCAGCATCGCGGGTTGCCGTGATGAGCTCGGAGACAAACTTCACGGTGATCTCTGACACGCGTCCCTTCAGGCGCGCATCTTCAAGCATGGCAGACTTGAGCCCGACAAACCCGAACTCGACACGATGCCCGGCCTTCTCGCGCGCACTGATGGCTCCCTCGAAGCTCTGCAGCACATCGTCCGCCAGAAGCGGGCGCAGCTGGGCGCGATCGCCATCGGCATAGGCTTTGACGATCATCTCATGCGCCACTTTGGCTCCCTCGACGAAGGCATCGGCATCGAAGTCAGGATCGTCGCCGCGGATCGCATTGAGACCGGCAGCGACCGGCGAATTCGCATCGATCGAGTTCAGAACGCTGTGACGCGGGCGAACCGGCGCAGCCTCCCGGGCGCGTGGCAGTGCAATGACGTTATCCTCGCCCTTCGAACTGCTCTGCCTGCGAGGCTCGATGCTCTCCCGACGGCTGACCGGCGGAGGTTCGTTCCCCGTCCTGCGGCCAAGCACAGTGTAGATGCGATAGCCGATGAAGGCCGCTATGCCTGCAAGGAAGAGGATTTCGATTTCCGCTGCGCCCATCACACCTGTCCGATAATGCCCCGACTGATCCCGCGACAATCCGTTCGCTGGGACCACGAATTAAGCAAGAAACCTACACTGCCCGGCTTCCCGCGGTCCATAGAGTACACTGACGATCCTCTTGAACCGGTTCCCGGGCACGGCAAATTTTGCGTGAACAGCACTATGGCTTGTCTCCCGACCAAGAACCGTGTTAGCCACCCGCCCCATAAATTGCGCGGAATTTCTGGATTTCAAGGACACCCATCGAATGACTGACAATCAGGCTAACGGAAACGGACAGGCAGCGGATCTTCAGGCCACGGACGCTGGCGCCGCCCAGATCCAGGTCCTCGCGCAATATGTTAAGGATTTGTCATTCGAAAATCCTGCCGCCCCGATGAGCCTGCAAAGCCAGAAGCCGGCGCTTGAGGTCGGGGTCGATGTGCAGGCCCGCGGCATGGGCGTGGACCAGTACGAAGTGCAGATCCGCGTCCGCGCGGACGCCAAGGCGGCAAGCCAGACCGTCTTCGTCTGCGAGGTCGTTTATGCGGGCGTATTCATGCTGCGCAACATCTCGCAGGAAAACATCCAGCCCGTGCTCTTGATCGAGTGCCCGCGCCAGCTGTTCCCCTTCGCGCGCCGCGTGGTGGCCGACGTCACCCGCGACGGTGGCTTCCCGCCGTTGATGCTCGATCCGATCGACTTCTTGACGCTTTACCGCGCACAGATGGCCCAGCAAAAAGCCCAGGTCGCCACCGCCTAGCTCTTCCAGATCGCGCCCTGCCCCATCCGCTCGACCATGGCGTCGTGCCGGGCGCGCTCTTCCTCGCTCAGACGGGAAGCAAGCACTGCCGGCCTTGTGGCCGCGGATTGCCGCGTGAGAGTGACCACCGGCCCCGCGCTATTCTTCGCAAGGAGTTCCAGCCCCGGCTGCTTGCCGCCCATGAGCTCAAGGTAGACCTGCGCCAGCAACTCGACGTCGAGCATGGCGCCATGCCCTTTGTTCTTTCGCTCATCCAGGCTGATGTTGAAGCGCCGGCAGAGGGCATCCAGTGACGCTGGCGATCCAGGAAACCTCTTGCGGGCTATCAGTACCGTGTCGATCGCCCGACCGCTTTGCAGCAAGGCTCTCTTGGATTTGGATAGTTCCGAATTAAGGAACTTCAGGTCGAATTCCGCGTTATGAATGACAAGCGGGCTGTCACCCAGAAAGCCAAGGAACTCCTCAACCACATCTCCGAACAGCGGCTTGTCCCGCAGGAATTCCGTCGAGAGATTGGTGATGCGCTGCGCTTCTTCCGGAACGTCTCTCTGCGGATTGAGATAGGTATGATAGCGAGCGCCTGTCGGTGTGCGATTGAAAAGCTCAAGACATCCGATTTCGATAACCCTGTGACCTTGCGAAGGTTCAAGGCCGGTCGTTTCGGTATCAAGAACGATTTCGCGCATTATCTATGAAACCCAGATTTCACCGCGTCGACCGCGCAGCTTGTTGATGATGGCTTCGACCTGCCTGTCGGCCTGATCAAGACCTTGCGAGGTATCGATCACGAAGTCCGCACGCGCCCGTTTGATATCATCAGGTACCTGCTTTGCAAGAATGGCTTCGAACTTTTCCGTCGTCATTCCCGGTCGCGCCAGAACCCGTTCGCGTTGCAGCGCAGCTGGTGCAGATACGACCACCACGACATCCACCCGTCGCGGTCCTGCAGATTCCAGCAAGAGCGGAATATCAAGCACGACCATTTCCTCGCCCCGCGCAGCGCACGCCTGGAGAAACCCTGCCTGCGCCTGCGCCACGAGCGGGTGCACGATTTTTTCGAGCCGTCGCATCTGCTCGGGGCGGCCAACCACAAGCCGCGACAACCGCTCGCGGTCGATCCGCCCGTCAACGTTCGCTTCCGGGAACTCAGCCGTCACCGGTTCAACCGCACTACCCCCTGAATCATAGAGACCATGAACAAGCGCGTCAGCGTCACACACGGGAACGCCACGCCGCGCAAACATGAGGGCGGTCGTGCTCTTCCCCATGCCGATCGAGCCCGTCAATCCGATGATGAGCATGCTCAGCGTTCCCCCAGCAGCGCAAGAAGATGTGCCCGCAAGCCGGGTGACACCACGGGCTTCACACCGAACCACGCCTGAAAGCCAGGCACAGCTTGATGCAGCAACATGCCCAATCCATCGACAACCCTGAGGCCTCGCATCCGGGCATCCCGCAGAAGTTGGGTTTCCAGGGGTCGATAGACAATATCCACCACCACACCTTCGGGCTTGATGGCAAAGGGCTCTAGGCGCAAGGGATCTTGCCCCATCATGCCAAGCTTCGTCGTATTGACAAGTAAATCACAGGGTTTCGCGTCAGACACGGTCTCCCAGGCCACCGGCTTCACGCGCGGGCCGAAAAAAGCAGCAAGGCGCTGCGCATTGGCCAGCGTCCGATTGGCAAGCAGGATTTCGCCAATCCCGCGAGACAGCAGCCCATGGATGACAGCACGCGCCGCGCCGCCCGCACCAAGCACCAGCGCTGAACTGCCCTCGACTGAGCCTGCCCCACCCTCATCGAGAGAAGCAAGAAACCCGGTCACATCGGTATTCATCGCATGGACATGACCATCTGCGAAAATCAGCGTATTGGCCGCACCGCACGCACGGGCCGCATCGTCAGCCGTTTTTGCAAGACGCAGCGCCGCTTCCTTGTGGGGCAAGGTCACATTCACCCCACCGAACCCCATCCGTGGAAGTGCATGCACCACCGCCTCGAAGTCATCCGGCGCCACAGCAAGCGGCACATAGGCCGCATCAAGCGCATGTTCAGCGATCCAGTATCCGTGCAACGCAGGCGACAGCGAGTGTGCAATCGGCCAACCCGCAACGCCTGCCAACTTGGCTTTTCCCGAAATCATCAGCTCTGCACCAGCCCTTGCACGCGCAGGAAATCCATGAACGGCAGCAGCGGAAACCCCTGCACCGTGAACAGGTCACCCTCGATACGCGAGAACAATTGCACGCCCAATCCCTCGACATGATAGGCGCCAACGCTGCCCAGGATATCCGCACCCGCCACCTCGAGGTAACGGTCCAGGAACGAGTCCGAAAACGGCCGCATCGTCATCCGCGCCTCTGCCACGTGCCGCCACACGACACTGCCCCCCCGGGCCGCGCAGGCTGCCGAGTAAAGCACATGCGTCTTTCCCCGCAACCGGCGCAGGTGCTCGCGTGCTTCAGCAAGACTGCCGGGCTTTTCGAAGAGTTCGCTCCCCAGCATGAGGACCTGGTCTCCCCCCACCACCCACGCTTCCTCATGCGTGCCGGAAACCCGCAAGGCCTTCATCTCGGCAAGGCAATCCGCGATGTTGCGTCCCGCCTGCCCTTCGGCAAGCATGGCCTCGATCAACCCCGTCTCGTCGATAGCCGCAGGCATGACATCGAAGGCAAGCCCCGCAGCCGCCATCATCCGCCGCCGGGATGAACTCTGCGAGGCAAGGATGAAACCTGTCATGGCCGATCCTGGTCCACTCTTGAATGAAGGGCGATCACCGCGGCCGCCGTCTCCTCGATTGAACGACGTGTCACATCGATGACAGGCCAGCCTTTCTCTGCGAACAGCTTTCGCGCAATGACAAGCTCGGCCCGGATCGCATCGAGGTCGACATAGTCCGTTTCCGCCGTCTCGTGCAGCGACAGCAGGCGGTTTCGCCGGATGTGCAACAGACGCTCTGGATTGACGATCAGCCCCACGACCAGTGGTCCGGAGACCGAATGCAGTTCCTCTGGCAGCCCGACGCCGGCGACAATGGGTATGTTCGCCGCCTTGATGCCCCGGTTGGCAAGATAGATGCATGTCGGCGTCTTCGAGGTCCGACTGACGCCCACAAGCACGACATCGGCCTGGTTCAGCGTCGAAAGGCTCTGCCCGTCATCATGCGCCATGGTGAAATTGAGCGCCTCGATGCGTGCAAAATAACGCGCATCCAGCTCATGCTGCGCACCAGGCCTGTGGCTTTCTTCAACCCCGAGATAGCCGGCGAGGTTTGACATCACCGGATCGAGAACCGCAACCGAAGGCATCCCGAGCTCGCGGCACCGCCCTTCAAGCAACAACCGCAGCTCTGCATTCACGATGGTATGAAGCACCAGACCCGGCGACGCTTCGAGCTCGCTCATGGCGCGCTCAAGCTGTTTTCGATTGCGGACAAGCGGATAGAAATGCTCGATGGGACGGCCCATGTCGAATTGCGCACAAGCAGCCTTGGCGACCGCATTGAGCGTTTCACCGGTCGAGTCCGAGACCAGGTGAAGATGAAAATAGATGGCAACGCCGCTGTTTTTCCGCTCACTCACCTGAGGATCATTCTGTAGATGACGTCTGTAAAACACCATGCATCGATCAGGGACAGACACTCGGATGGCTCTGTCCCCCATCCAGCCCCCCATCTTTCCCTGTGATGTCCACCACACCCCAAGTCGACCACCTCTTTATCCCGAGCTTTTGCGTCCGCGTGAATTACACGATCGATCCACATGCCCACCCTGCCACAGAGGTAAATGAATCCTTGCTATCGGGATATTTTTCCCCAACCATGGATAGAAACAGCCCATGTGCACCACCCTGTGGAAGACACGTGCACGGCCGCTCTATCCCAAATGTCCACACGCCCAATATCTTCCTACTAAATCACTAATAAATATAAATGATATTATGAAATTAGAGATCTTCCTGTGACCCGATCGTCAACGAAACCTTTCCTCGCGGTCCTCTCGGGTCAATCCGTGACACCGGCTCCGATCTGGCTCATGCGCCAGGCAGGCCGCTATTTGCCTGAATACCGCGAGCTGCGCGCCAAGGCTGGCGACTTCATGACCCTGTGCTTCACCCCGGCGCTCGCCGCAGAGGTCACCCTCCAGCCAATCCGCCGCTTCGGCTTCGACGCTGCAATCCTTTTTTCCGACATCCTCGTGATCCCCCACGCCCTGGGCCAGCGACTTCACTTCGCCGAGGGCGAAGGCCCCAAGCTTGAAAAATGGGGACCGAAGGAATTCGCGCGCCTCGACCCGCAAGCCGCAGGCAACGCCCTCGCGCCGATCTGTGAAACCGTGTCGCGCGTCCGCGAGTCACTTCCCGCCAACGTGGCCCTGATTGGTTTTGCCGGCGCGCCATGGACAGTGGCCAGCTACATGGTCGCCGGCGGCAGTTCATCCGAGAGCGAAGACCTTCGTCGCTTCGCAGCCACCCATCCCCGGGAACGCGATCATCTCATCGACACGCTGGTCGAGGCGACAGCCACCTACCTCGTCGACCAGGTTCGCGCCGGCGCCGAAGCGCTTCAGATTTTCGAGAGCTGGGCCGCCACTCTTCCGGCAAACCTCGTCGGCCCCTGCTCCGTTGAACCGATCCGTCGCATCATCGAGACAGTCCGAAGCAAATGCCCCGGCATCCCCTTCATCGTCTTCCCGCGCGGCGCAGGCCTCAACCTGCCACTCTACGCGGCGCGAACCGGAGCCAATGCCATAGGCGTCGATTACCAGACCAGCCTGTCGACCATCAGGCAACATGTCCCCGCAAGCATGGCAACGCAGGGCAACCTCGATCCGATGACATTGGCGGTCGGAGGACCAGCCCAGGATGAAGCCATAGAAGCCATCCTGGCCCAGACACGAACCCATCCCCACATCTTCAATCTCGGCCACGGCATTCGCCAGGAGACCCCCATCGAAAACGTGAGCCGGATGATCAACCAGGTAAGGGCTGCCCGATGAGAGTAGCGGTCGTTCTGTTCAACCTTGGCGGCCCCGGCTCCCTCGACGAGGTCAAGCCGTTTCTCTTCAACCTCTTCAATGACCCGGCGATCATCAGGCTGCCGAACCCGCTGCGCTGGCTGGTGGCCAAGCTGATCTCCTCGCGCCGGGCCCCGGTCGCGCGCGAGATCTACAAGAAGCTCGGTGGCTCCTCGCCCATTCTGGGCCAGACCTACAACCAGGCCTCCGCCCTTCAGTCGGCCTTGCAGGGAACCGACGACGCCATCGAGGTCTTCGTCGCCATGCGCTATTCCTCGCCAAGGGCATCCGACGTCGTCGAACAAGTGCGTCGTTTCCGGCCCGAGCGCATCGTGCTCCTGCCGCTGTACCCTCAATTCTCGACCACGACCTCACGCTCCTCGATCCGCGAATGGCAGGAGCAGGCCCGCGCGCGGAAACTCGACGCGCCGACCGTGACCCTGTGCTGCTATGCCACCGACAGCGGCTTCGTCGAGGCCTACGCCGACCTCATCCGCGAGACGCTCAAATCAATTCCGCCGGGACTGAAGTACCGCCTGCTCTTCTCCGCACACGGACTGCCCGAAAACGTCGTCAAGGGCGGCGATCCCTACCAGGCGCAGGTCGAGCAGAGCGCTGCCGCAATCGCGGGGGCACTCGCAATGGAGGGCCTCGATTGGCGCATCAGCTACCAGAGCCGTGTCGGACCCCTCAAATGGATCGGCCCGGCAACCGAAACGGAAATCGAGGCTGCCGGCAAGGAGGCCCGCGCGTTGGTGGTCGTCCCGATCGCCTTCGTCTCGGAGCATTCCGAAACCCTCGTCGAACTCGACATCGAATACGCCGAGAAAGCCCATGAGAGCGGCGTCCCCCACTACGCGCGGGTACCCGCGGTGGGCACCCACGCCGCCTTCGTCAAGGGCCTGGCGGGGCTCGTCACGGCAAGCCTGTCCCGGACAGGCACCAGCAGCGGCAGCGGCAAGCGGGTCTGCCCCGGCACATGCAGCCAGTGCGCGATGCAGGAAAAGGCCGCATGACGGAATTCCTCCAGCCCCTCTATCTGTGGCTCAAGGCGTTCCACATCATCGCCGTCATCGCGTGGATGGCCGGCATGCTCTACCTGCCACGCCTGTTCGTCTACCATTGCGAGACAGTACCGGGCACACCCGAGTATGATCGGTTCGTGCTGATGGAGCGCAAGCTCATGCGCATCATCATCAATCCCTCGATGATCGCTGTCTGGGTCCTCGGCCTGCTCCTCGTCGAAACACTGCAGGCATGGTCATCGGGCTGGTTTCACGCCAAGTTTGCTCTCGTGCTCGCTTTGTCGGTCATGCACGGCATGTTCTCGCGGTGGCGCAGGGATTTTGAGCGCAAGACCAACACCCGCGACCAGCGCTTCTTCCGCATCGTCAACGAGGTCCCCGCCGTCCTCATGATGCTGATCGTGATCCTGGTGGTCGTAAAACCATTCTAGAAATAAGGGATTAAGGGTCTTTCCCGGCCGAAAACCAATCCAGCAAAATCGCCCTTTGAAACCCTGCGTCATTCAGGGTATACAGGACGTGTTCTCCGAAATCGTCCGGAACGTAAGCCCAGAGCCAGCGGCTTTGTGTGCAGACACCGACCTGGATCATGTCCAGGCCCGCCGAACGAGAAGATAACCTCCCTTCCCTTCCGGACCCCGGCGCCGACGATTGGCTTCACCCAGGGACCGAAACCTGACCCCGTCCGCCTGACATTCCACTGATCAGAGAGTTTAGTACCTATGTCGCTTCAAGACGTGATGAAGCTCCAGGACCTCAAGTCCAGGTCCCCGGCTGCACTCCTCGAACTTGCTGAAGAATTGAAGATCGAGAATGCGAGCGCCATGCGCAAGCAGGACATGATGTTCGCCATTCTCAAGCAGCTCGCCGAGCAGGAAGTCGAAATCACCGGCTCAGGCGTGGTCGAGGTCCTGCCCGATGGCTTTGGTTTCCTTCGCGCGCCGGAATCGAATTACCTCCCCGGCCCTGACGACATCTACGTCAGCCCGACACAGATCAGGCGCTTCGCCCTGCGCACCGGCGACACGGTCGAAGGCCCGATCCGCAGCCCCAAGGATGGCGAACGCTACTTCGCCCTTCTCAAGGTCAACACGATCAATTTTGAAGACCCTGACAAGCAGCGCCACAAGGTCCATTTCGACAATCTGACCCCGCTCTACCCGGACGAGCGGCTCAAGATGGAAATTGCCGACCCGACGATCAAGGACCGCTCGGCACGCGTCATCGATATCGTCGCCCCGCTCGGCAAGGGACAGCGCGCGCTCATCGTCGCCCCGCCCCGCACCGGCAAGACCGTCCTGCTGCAGAACATCGCAAGGTCGATTTCGGCAAATCATCCTGAATGCTTCCTGATCGTTCTCCTCATCGACGAACGTCCCGAGGAAGTCACCGACATGCAGCGTACCGTGAAGGGCGAGGTGATCTCCTCGACCTTCGACGAACCGGCATCGCGTCACGTGCAGGTAGCCGAAATGGTGATCGAAAAGGCCAAGCGCCTGGTCGAACACAAGCGCGACGTTGTCATTCTTCTGGACTCGATCACGCGCCTTGGCCGCGCCTACAACACCGTCGTCCCCTCTTCCGGCAAGGTGCTCACCGGTGGCGTTGACGCCAACGCGCTCCAGCGCCCCAAGCGCTTCTTCGGCGCCGCACGCAATATCGAGGAAGGTGGCTCGCTTACGATCATCGCGACCGCGCTGATCGATACCGGCAGCCGCATGGACGAAGTCATCTTCGAAGAGTTCAAGGGCACCGGCAACTCGGAAATCATCCTCGACCGCAAGGTTGCAGACAAGCGCGTCTTCCCCGCGATCGACATGCTCAAGTCCGGCACCCGCAAGGAAGAGCTTCTGGTCGAGAAGAGCACGTTGCAGAAGATGTACGTCCTGCGCCGCATCCTCAATCCGATGGGCGCGACCGATGCGATCGAGTTCCTGCTCGACAAGCTCAAGAGCACCAAGCAGAACTCCGACTTCTTCGACGCCATGAATACCTGACCCCGGTGGCAGGCCTCCCCCCTTCCGGGCGGAGGCCTCGATCCCATGCGAAAAGCCATGAGCGCGTGACGCGCGCGCGCCATTTGGCTAGCATGTCCCGGCCCGCCGGCAGCAGGCAGGCAAACAGGGAGACTTCATGCCGATGCGCGCCGCGTTGCTTTTGATCCTCGCAAGCCTCTGGTTCGTTCAGCCGGCAAGCGCCGAGGGCATCAGCCTCACGCCCGAGCGCCAGGCCTGGCTCGAGGGCGTTTGGAGCGGCCTGCCCACCGACGTCAGCGCCGACAAGCTTTGCTCGCGCATCGCCCCGCCCGCAGGGGCAACAACCCTCGCCATTGAATTCGAACGCACCGGTGGCGTCCTCTTCTTCAGCGACGGAGCCGAAAGCGCCATGCGTGGTGTTGTTTCGGCAGCCACGGAAGAAAACGGCGTCGTCAGCCTGACAGTTAACGAAACGGTCTTCAGGTTCCGGCCGGACACCGATCGCATCATGTCGCGCGTTCGCTCATCCGCATCCATCGGCGGCGACATTGACGTCATGGTCTTCAAGCGTTGCGAAGCGCCCGCCGACCGGACGGTGATCGACATCGACGCCGACGCAATGAAGTTCCTGGCCTCCGACTTGCCAGGCGACGAGGCCTTCTTCATCGACGAGCGCATTGCCCCGAAGGCAGGAGACCGCTGCGCTGTCGATCAGACCCAGTACCTCTTCTTCGCTTTGGTCGGACCATCGCAATTTCGACTGAGCCGATGGAACAGCTTCGCCGTGGCCGACAGGCTGGCGTCGAACAAGCCCGTGAAGATCCCGCTCGACGCGATCGCCGACTGGCACATCGAATCCATTCACGTTGAAGGCGGCAAGTTCGTGGCCCGCCTGAAGGATTACGACAACGAGAAGGCGCTGCCCGAGACGATCCACATCGAGCGCACGCCCGTCGGGATCAGGGTCCCGCAGTGGAAGCGCAGCTATGTTCGCTGCACAGGGTTCCAGTCACGCTCCTGACGATGCGGCAGGCATGTCTGCGCATCAGCGCGCAGTCATGCCGCCGTCCACCACGATTTCGGTTCCGGTCATGAAGGCCGCATCATCCGACGCGAGGAACACGACGGCGTTGGCGATGTCCACCGGCATGCCAAGCCGGCCAAGCGGATGCAGCGCAACGGCATTCGAACGCACCTCGTTGGCACTGCCCGCCCCGGTCGCCACAAGTTCGTCGATCACCTTCTGGCCCATCTGTGTTTCGATGATCCCCGGGTGAACAGAGTTGACGCGGATCTTCATCCCAAGCTGCGCGCACTCCAGTGCCGCCCCCTTGGTCATCAGCCTGACGGCACCCTTCGAGGCATTGTAGGGCACGGCGAACGCCGCCCCCGTCAGGCCCGCGACCGACGAGATGTTGATGATCGCGCTGCCGCCGGGCCACTGGCCAGCCCGCTTGGAAAGCGCTGGCAGGGCCGACTTCATGCCAAGGAACACCCCATCGACATTGACGGCCTGCATGTTGCGGAATTCCTCCAGCGTCGTGAGCGCCATTGGCTTCAAGGCAAAGATCCCGGCATTGTTGACCAGGATGTCGAGCCCGCCGAACCGCGCCTCCGCCTCGCCGACAGCAGCAACCCACGCGGCCTCCTCGCGAACGTCGTGCCGCAGATAGGAGGCGCGGCCGCCGGCCTGAACGATGGCGCCTGCCGTCTCCTGCCCCTCGGCATCAAGCATGTCGGTGATGAGAACGGCAGCACCCTCCGCCGCCAGCGCCCGCGCCGCTGCAGCGCCGATCCCCCGCGCAGCCCCCGTCACCAGTGCGACGCGACCCTCGAGTTTCCGTGCCATGCCCTGCTCCTCCTGTGTGTCGATACCTGTCGCACGAGTGTTAAGGGGTTTGCGGCGTGCGTCAACGATGGGGATTTGACCGAAACCTCAAGTCCGGCCACTGTGGCAAGCAGACAGGGTACAGGACGAGGAATTGCAGGATGACCGACGCGATCAAGGACCACGCGACCTACACGTCCATGGTTGAGGGCACCGCCGAGGACTGGGAGGCCATTTCCCGTCACGCCAAGCCCTTCCAGAAGGACCTCGCCAACCGGATCGTCGCCCACCTGAACCTGCTGAAGGGTGACAGTGGCGGCTACCCCGTCGACCGCCTCGAGCATTCGGTGCAGACGGCAACCCGCGCCTTCCAGGCAGGCAAGGACGAGGAATACGTCGTCTGCGCGCTGCTCCACGACATCGGCGACACGCTCGGTCCCTCGAACCACGCCGACATAGCAGCGGCCATGGTGAAACCCTACGTCTCGGAGCAGAACCATTGGATCGTCGAGAAACACGCGATCTTCCAGGGCTACTACTTCTTCCATTTTCTGGGCCTCGACCGGGATATGCGCGAACAGTATCGCGGCCATCCCCACTTCGAGGCGACGGCACAGTTCTGTCACCTCTATGACCAGAACTCGTTCGATCCGGCTTTCAAGTCGATGCCGCTCGAGGCCTTCGTGCCGATGATTGGCCGCGTATTCGAACGACCCAAGCGTTCGATCTATCTGCGCAATACGGCCTGACCCGCGCTCAGGTCACCCGGCCGCAATCGTAAATAATTCGTTAAGACGGGCAGGTCGCAGGCAAGCCTTACGGCACCAGCACCAGCGACCCTGTGGTCTGCCGGCTCTCCAGCGCGCGATGCGCATCTGCAGCTTGCGCAAGCGGGAAGGCGCGCGGCGGCTGGATCCGGATCTCGCCGTGGCGCACGAGGTCGAACAATTCCCCTGCCCCCACATCCAGCTCAGCTGCCGAAGTGACGTAGTGCGCAAGCGTGGGCCGCGTGAAGAACAGCGACCCCTTCTGCGCCAGAAGCCCGCCATCGAATGGCGGCACCGGTCCGCTCGCATTGCCGAAGCTCACGAACATGCCCAGCGGCGCCAGGCTGTCGAGCGTCGCGTGGAACGTATCCCGCCCGATCGAATCATAGGCAACCGGGACGCCTTTGCCCCCGGTGAGTTCCCGCACCCGATTGGCGACGTTCTCGCGGGAAGGAACAATGACGTGGTCGCATCCAAGGTTCTTGGCGATCGCGACCTTGGCCTCGCTGCCGACAGTGCCGATGACATGGGCGCCGAGGCGTTTGGCCCACTGCACCGCGATCACGCCCACGCCCCCGGCAGCGGCATGGAACAGGATTGTCTGCCCGGCCTTCACCGGATAGGTCCGCCGCAACAGGTAATGCGCAGTGAGACCCTTGAGCAGGACAGCCGCAGCAATCTCGTACGAGACGCCTGCCGGGATTGCGACCGCACGTTCTGCAGGCACATTCGAGGCCTCAGCATAGGCGCCGATGGGACCGCTGGCATAGACCACTCGGTCGCCTGCCTTGAAGCGGGTGACGCCCGGCCCCACGGCCTCCACTTCGCCCGCCGCCTCGAGGCCAAGCCCCGACGGCAGCGGCAGTTTGTAAAGACCCGTGCGATGGTAGATGTCGATGAAGTTGACACCGATCGCACGATGCCGGACGCGCACCTCGCCCGCTTGCGGCGGCGCCAGCTCGACCTGCTCCAGACGCAACACATCGGGTCCACCGGTTTGCGCGATGCGAATGGCTGCGGTCATGACGGGGCTCCTCAGGCCGAAGGTGTTGCTGCTGCCATACCCTGCCCGGGAACAACGCGCAGCTTGAGCTGCGTCTCGAGCTGGATCGGATCCGTGACGGGCAGAGAACATGTCTGGCCCGAGCACACATAGACCGTGACCTTGCCGTCCACCGCACCCTTGCTTGCAGCAGGATGCCCATCCGGCAAATGCTCGCCGGGCGACACATGCATGACGATCCGGTTCATCAGGTTCGCGCGCCGGAACACGTCACGGAAGGCTGCAGTGACCGGAGAATTGCGGTCGCCGAAAATGACGATCTCGAACGCACGCAGCAACAGGTCGAAGCCATTGAAGAACGTGGCCGCGGCCGCAGGCTGGCGCCGCGCGTCATCGGCAAACGCCCGCACGATCACGCTGTAGCGCTCGGCGTGCTGCTGGTTGCCGGTGATGCTGAGAAGCCGGGCATGCACCTGGATCATGATGCTGTTGGCCGAGGGCGTCGCCCCGTCGAGGATGGTGCGGACGCGCACAAGCCCCGCCTCCGCATCATCCGCGGTCAGCGCATAGCCGCCAATGTCGGCGCGCCAGAAATGCGCATCAAGCGTACCAACCCAGGCCAGGGCCTTCTCGAGATAAGGACGATAGCCCGTCATCTCGTAAAGCGTCAGCGCCGCGCGGGACATCTGCGCATAGTCATCGGCAATGGCAGCAGGGCCCGCCTGCCCGTTCCGGCAGCTATGCACAAGCCGGTCACCCGACGACATGCTGTTGGCCACGAACCAGAACGCCTTCACGGCTGCAGCCTGCCAGTCGGCGCGGTTGAGCGCTTCCGCTGCATTGGCAAGCGCATGGATCATCAGGCCGTTCCAGTCAGCCAGGACCTTGTCGTCCCTTGTCGGCTTGGTCCGCTCGTTGCGCTTGTTGAAGAGCTTCTCGCGCAGCGCGTTCAGCTTGCCTTCCTGCACGGCAGGCAGGCCAAGCGGTGCACGCAGCCGATGAACGATGTTGCGGCCTTCCCAGTTGCCCTCCGGACGGATGTCATGGGCCTGCTTGAACAGCGTGGAATCCTTGCCGAGGACCGCATCGATCTCCGCCTCGCTCCAGGTATAGAACGCGCCTTCCTTGCCGTCGGTATCCGCATCAAGTGACGAGGCAAAGCCGCCACCCTCGACGACCATGTCGCGCAGCACCCAGGAGACGGTCTCCTCGATGCGTGCCCGGTACAGGGCGTTCTTGCTGTAGAGCCAGACGGTCGTGAGCACATCGACCATCATCGCATTGTCGTAGAGCATCTTCTCGAAATGCGGAACGAACCAGCTCTCGTCGACGGCATAGCGTGCAAAGCCGCCACCCAGGTGATCATAGATGCCGCCCTGGCACATGTTGGTCAGCGTCATGTCCACGGCTTGCCGGAACTGCGTCAGGCCCGAGTTGGCATAGGCGCGCCACAACAGCTCGATCACGGGCACGTTCGGGAATTTCGGTGCCCCGAGAAGGCCGCCGTGGAACACGTCGAACTGCTGGCACAGCCGCTTCATCGCAGCCTCGAGCGTGCCGGGATCCATCTGCGCACCCGGACGGTTGGTCTCGAACGCCCGCTGAAGCCCTGCCCGGATGGTCTGCGTATTCTTGGCGACCTGCTCGCCATTCTCGCGATACAGCCGTCCGACTTCCTGCAGCACATCCTTGAACGCCGGCTTGCCGAACTTCGGCTCTGGCGGGAAATACGTGCCGCCCCAATAGGGCTCGCCGTCAGGCGTCAGGAAGATCGTGAGCGGCCATCCACCCTGTTCGCCCATCATGTTCAGCGCCGTCTGGAACATCGTGTCGAGGTCCGGGCGCTCTTCGCGATCGATCTTGATGTTCACGAACTGCGCGTTCATCAGCGCCGCCGTCTCGGCATCTTCGAAGCTCTCCTGCGCCATCACATGGCACCAGTGGCAGGCGGCATATCCGATCGAGACAAGGATCGGCTTGCCGGACTGTTTGGCCTCCTGCAGGGCATCCGGGCCCCAGGCCATCCAGTGGACCGGGTTATCCTTGTGCTGAAGCAGATACGGGCTCGTCGACTGGGCGAGCAGGTTCATGGAATTGCAAAGCTCCCTGAGAGGAAAAACGGAGGGTCAAAAGCTGTGCTGCAACCTGCTGGCGTTCGCGCTATGCTGCGCTGCAGGCATGCCAGCAGCGCCTTCCGGCGAAGGCCAGCCCAAAGCAGAAAGCCGATTGGACGACCGATGAAAATCACAATTGAAGTTGATTGTACACCCGCCGAAGCCCGCGCCTTCATGGGCCTGCCGGACGTCGAACCCCTTCAGGCCGAAGTCATGGCCGAGATCCAGCGCCGGGTGATGAACGCCCTGTCGCTGACCGACCCCCAGCAGCTCCTGAAGAACTGGGCCCCATGGTCGGCGCAGGGCATGGAAGCTTTCCAGACCTTCGCCAAGGCCGCCACGGCCGGCTGGGCCCCGACAGCAGCGCGTGACAGCGCCGCCCGCGAAAAGGACCCTGAAGCCCCCAAGCCCCGGACCAGGGGTTAACGCATCCGGCATACGTCCGACATGACATCGGCTGACACGATTTTTGCCCTGTCATCGGCGCGCGGAAAGGCGGGTGTCAGCGTCTTCCGCATCTCCGGACCCCGCGCGGCCGAGGTCCTGGTCAACCTGACGGGCCGACAATTGCCGCCGCCCAGACAAGCATCCCTGCGCACCCTGAAGGACCAGGCGGGCGATGTCATCGACCAGGCGCTTGTTCTCTGGTTCAAGGGGCCATCCAGTTTCACCGGCGAGGACACGCTCGAACTCCACGTGCACGGCAGCCGCGCCGTGCTCGATGCGCTGGCCGAGACCCTCACGAACATCCGCGGGCTGCGGCCTGCAGACCCCGGCGAATTCACCCGCCGGGCCTTCGGGAACGCAAGGCTCGACCTGACCCAGGCCGAGGGCTTGTCGGACCTCATTGCCGCCGAGACCACCGAGCAGCGCCGTCTGGCCCTGCGCCAGATGCAGGGCGGCCTGCGCGAGCAAGTCGATGCCTGGCGCCGGACCCTCATCCGCGCAGGCGCCCACCTCGAAGCCTGCATCGATTTCCCCGAAGAGGAAATCCCCGAGGGCCTGGTCGGCGGCGTCGCCACCACCGTTGCTGCGCTCAGGGCAGACCTCGCGCATCATCTCGCCGACGCCCGCCGCGGTGAAATCATTCGCGACGGTTTCACCGTCGTCATCCTCGGGGCGCCCAACGTCGGCAAGTCCTCGCTGCTCAATGCACTGGCCCGTCGCGACGTGGCGATCGTCTCCGCGATCCCCGGCACGACACGCGACACCGTCGAGGTCCAGCTCGACCTTGCAGGCTATGCGGTAACGTTGATCGACACCGCGGGGCTCAGGGAAACAACCGACGAAATCGAGATCGAAGGCATGCGCCGTTCCCGCGCCCGCGCAGCCGACGCAGACCTCCGCCTGCTGGTCACTTCCTGTCTCGGGGACGGTGTGGATTCACGTGTGACAGCCTCGATCCCGGCACACGATGCCCTCATCCTCAACAAGTGCGACTTGCAGCCCCGACGCACACAATCAACGCCTCCCGGAGATGTCCCCGTTATCCATGTCTCCGCACGAACCGGCGAAGGTCTCGATGGGCTCGTTGCATGGCTCTCGGCCGAAGTTGTTTCACGTGCCGGCACATCCGAGGCCATGCCCCTGACGCGCGCGCGTCATCGCCACGCACTCCAGGCCGTCATTCACCATCTCGATCGTTTCCTCGCGAACACCACGGGCGCCGCGGCCCACCTCGATATCCTCGCAGAGGATCTCAGGATGGCCGGACGCGAGCTCGGCAGGATCACGGGCCGCATCGACGTCGAGGATCATCTCGACGTCATCTTCCGCGAGTTCTGCATCGGCAAGTGACGCAGCCCCTCAGCGCCGCTCAAGCGCGTTTCCAGCAAGCCTGACTCACATGAAACGGACACTGATCGTCCGCACACGGATTTTGGATTCACGTGTGACACGTGGCTTTCAGCAAGCACATCCAGCCGGAATAAGATCCTGACTCACATGAAACGGCGCACCATTCTCCGCACACAGAGTTTTGACTCCCGGCACACCCATGCGCTATCCGCATGTCCATGAAACACGATCTCTTCGACGTCATCGTCATCGGCGGCGGTCACGCCGGCAGCGAGGCTGCCGCCGCCGCCGCCCGCATGGGCGCGCGCACCGCGCTGGTCACCCATCGCATCGACACGCTGGGCGAGATGTCCTGCAACCCGGCCTTCGGCGGTCTGGGAAAGGGGCACCTGGTACGCGAGATCGACGCCCTCGACGGTCTGATGGGGCGCGTGGCCGACCGCGCCGGCATCCAGTTCCGCCTCCTGAACCGCTCCAAGGGGCCGGCGGTTCGCGGCCCCAGGACCCAGGCTGACCGAAAGCTCTACCGCCGGCACATGCAGGCCGAGCTCGCGTCCTGTCCGGGTCTGACGCTGGTCGAGGCCTCGGCCGAAGACGTAACCGTGGCAGGCGGCCGCGTCACCGGCGTGATCCTGGCCGACGGCCGCACCCTGAAGTGTGGCGCTGTGGTTCTGACCACGGGCACCTTCCTGAGGGGCCTTATTCACATCGGAGAGCGTAAAATTCCAGCGGGCCGGGTCGGGGAGGCGCCTTCAACCGGTCTGTCACTGACCCTCGAGCGCCTCGGCCTGCGCCTGGGTCGCCTGAAGACAGGCACCCCGCCAAGGCTCGATGGCAGGACGATCGACTGGTCAGCCGTCGAAATGCAACCCGCCGACGATCCGCCGGTACCATTTTCCTTCCTGACCGAAACCATCACCAACCCGCAGATCGAATGCGGGATAACCAGGACAACGCCCCGAACCCACGCCATCATCAACGCGAACCTTCACCGCGCCCCGATGTACTCCGGTCAGATCGAAGGAACAGGCCCGCGCTACTGCCCCTCGATCGAGGACAAGGTCGTTCGCTTCGCCGGGCGCGACAACCACCAGATCTTCCTCGAGCCCGAAGGCCTCGATGACCCGACGGTCTATCCCAACGGGATCTCGACCTCGCTGCCGGAAGACGTGCAGGACGCGCTGTTGCGCACGATCCCGGGCCTCGAGAACGTGCAGATGATCCGCCCGGGCTATGCCATCGAGTACGACTACGTCGATCCGCGCGAGCTCAAGCCGACCCTGGAGCTGCGCTGCCAGCCCGGGCTGTTCCTGGCCGGACAGATCAATGGCACCACCGGCTACGAGGAGGCAGGCGCCCAGGGCATCGTGGCGGGCCTGAATGCGGCCTTGCTAGCGGACGGGCAGGCGGGCAGGACCTTCGACCGGGCCTCAAGCTACATCGGCGTGATGATCGACGACCTGGTGACAAGGGGCGTGACCGAGCCCTACCGCATGTTCACCTCGCGCGCCGAGTACCGGCTGACCCTGAGGGCCGACAATGCCGACCAGCGACTGACCCCGCTGGGCGAAGAGCTCGGCTGCGTCGGTGAGGCACGACGGCAGGCCTTCGCGGCCAAGCGTGAGGCGTTGGGGCAGGCGAGGGCAAGGCTGACGGAACGCAGCATCACCCCCTCGGCCGCCGAGCGCCACGGCCTCAACCTGAACCGCGATGGTGCCCGCCGCACCGCCCTCGAGCTCTTGTCCTACGTCCACGCAGGCCCGCAGGCCGTTCTGAAGATCTGGCCCGAACTCTCGGGCATAGCGCCGGCCATCCTCGAGCAGCTCGCCGCCGACTCCGTCTACGCCGGCTACCTCGAGCGTCAGGAAGCCGACATCGCCGCCTTCCGCAAGGACGAGAGCCTGCTGCTTCCCCCGGATCTCGACTACCGGGCGGTACCCAGCCTGTCGGCCGAACTGGTCCAGAAGCTCGAGCGCATCCGCCCCGCCACCTTGGGCCAGGCCAGCCGGATCGAGGGCATGACACCAGCGGCTGTGACGGCCGTGCTCCTGAATGTTAAGATCCGCGCGAAACAACCCGCGTGAGCTCGAAGTGACCCCAGCCCCGGAATACACGGAACTTGACTTCGCCAGGGAGCTGGGGGTCGCACGTGAAACTGTGAGTCGCTTATCCACATATGTGGATTTGCTGTTGAAAAGGAACCAGCAACTAAATTTGGTAGCCGCGTCAACTTTATCACAGGTGTGGCAGCGGCACATCCTCGACTCAGCCCAACTCCTGCCCGAGATCCCGGCCCATGCCCGCACCTTGGTAGACCTCGGAAGCGGCGCCGGCTTCCCCGGCATGGTCCTCGCAATCATGCTCGCGGACCGCCCCGGCCTGAAGGTTCACCTGATCGAGTCCATCGGCAAAAAGTGTCGGTTTTTGGAGGAAGTTGCCGCAGCGACAGGTGCGCCGGTCGAGGTCCACTGCACCCGCGCCGAGGCCCTGCCCGAACTCAAGGCCGACGTCGTCACAGCCCGTGCCCTGGCCCCCCTCGACCGCCTGCTCGCGCTGGCCTTCCCGTTCTTTCGAGACGGGACAATCGGATTGTTCCTGAAGGGAAAATCGCTTCCCGACGAATTGACCCTCGCAGCCAAATCTTGGAAACTTGATTCCACCCCCATTCCGAGCCGGTCTGACCCCTCGGGATCCGTATTGCGAGTGACAGGATTAACCACGTGGCGGAAGCCCAGGAAACCCTCTTGAGCCCGAGACAGGCGCGCACCGAAAGGGCGCGCGTGATCGTGATCGCGAATCAGAAGGGCGGCGTAGGCAAGACCACGACAGCCATCAACCTGGGAACGGCGCTGGCGGCAGTCGGCAAAGCCATCCTGGTGATCGACGTCGACCCCCAGGGCAACGCATCGACGGGCTTGGGCATTTCCCGCCACCAGCGCTCCAAGTCGGTCTACGACGTCCTGATAGGCGAGGCGACGCTCGACGAAGCCATCGTGCCCTCGGCCATCCCGGGCCTGCATGTCGTGCCGGCGACGTCCGAACTGGCAGGCGCCGAGATGGAGCTCGTCGGCGTTCCCCGCAGGTCGTTTCGACTCCGGGACGCACTGGAAAATTACGCCCGCAGACTAGCCCCGCCCGCCGAACCTTCCGCCGGAACGGAAGTCTCGCGCGAGGTCGCGACCCTCACCAGCTATGACTACATCCTGGTCGATTGCCCGCCATCGCTGAACCTGCTGACCATCAACGCCATGACGGCGGCGCACGGTCTGCTGGTTCCCCTGCAATGCGAGTTCTTCGCCCTCGAAGGCCTGTCCCAGCTCCTGCGGACAATCGAGCTCGTGCGCGGCAGTCTGAACCCGACACTCGAGATCCAGGGTGTCGTCCTCACCATGTACGACAAGCGCAACAACCTGTCCGAACAGGTCGCCGTCGACGTTCGCCAGCACCTCGGCGAAAAGGTCTACCAGACGATCATCCCGCGCAATGTGCGCATCTCGGAAGCCCCAAGCCACGGGCTCCCGGCGCTGCTCTACGACCTCAAGAGCGCAGGCAGCCAAGCCTACATCAAACTGGCAGGCGAACTCATTCAACGCGAAAAGTCTCGTAAGGCAGCATGACACAGGTAAAGAAATCCACGTTCTCGGGACTGGGCCGCGGCCTCTCGGCATTGCTGGGCGAGGTTGAATCCGAAGTGCTCGCAGCGAGCAACAACCCGAACGGCCAGCCTTTCCCCCCGCCATCAGCGGCGACACTTCCCGGCGCACCGGCCGAGCAGCGCGCCCCGCGGACCTTGCCGATCGCGTTGCTGCGTCCCAACCCGTTCCAGCCACGCGAGCACTTCGACCCCGAGGCGCTCGAGGAACTCGCCGCCTCGGTCCGCGACAAGGGCGTCATCCAGCCCATCATTGTCCGCCCGGTTCCCGGCCAACCCGACGAGTACCAGATCGTTGCCGGCGAGCGTCGCTGGCGCGCCGCCCAGAAGGCGCGGCTGCATGAAGTCCCCGTCGTCATCAAGGCGCTGACCGACGCAGAGGCCCTTGAAGTCGCGCTCATCGAAAACATCCAGCGCGCCGACCTGAACCCGATCGAGGAAGCGCGCGGCTACCGCCAGCTCATCGATCGCTTCAACTATACCCAGGACGCACTGGGGCAGGTGATCGGTCGCTCGCGCAGCCACATTGCCAACACCATCCGGCTGCTGCAGCTGCCGCAGGCGGTGCAGGATTACATCTACGCGGGCAAGCTCTCGGCAGGTCACGCGCGCACGCTGGTCGGCCAGCCCGACCCCGAGGCCATGGCCCAGGAACTCATCGCCGGCGGCCTCAATGTCCGCGAAGCCGAGGAGAAGGGCCGCAAGGTCAAGGGCAAGAAGAAGCGCACCATCGGCAAGGACGCCGACACGCGCGCGTTGGAGCAGTCGCTGTCATCGCAGCTCGGCCTCAACGTCGCGATCTCGTTCAAGGGCGAGAAGGGCGGCGAACTGAAGGTCGCCTACAAGACCCTCGAGCAACTCGACGAGATCTGTCGCCTTCTCGGCTACGCGAAATAGGCGCTCAGCCTTTCCTGACCGGCTTGCGCCGGGCCACCTCGATCAGCGCATGCTGCGCCATCACCGCCTCGGGAAACCCGGTGGTGCGGGTGCGCGCTTCCGCCTCTGACAGGATCGCAAGGGCCTGCCGGATCCGCGGCCGATCCCACCCGGCGGCCTGGGTCTGCATCTTCCCCCACATGGGGCCAGCCCCCTCCATGCCGGCCGCCAGGCGCTGGAACAGGCGCAGCGTGAAGCCCAGCGCCACGCTCCACGACAGGCCTGATTCGTTGCCCTTGGCGATCAGGGCGTCGAGCCGGCGCAGGTTGCCATCCGCCACGGCATCGGCGATCTCGTCGCCCTCCACGTCACCGCTGCCACCGATCACGGCCGCCACATCGGACCGCCCCAGCACGCCATCGCCGCTGCCGGTCCCGAGATACAGAAGCAGCTTCTCCAGTTCCGTCCGCATCAGGCGCCTGTCCGAGCCAAGCGCATCGACAAGATAGGCCAGCGCCTCGGCTTCGATCTGCCACCCCTGGCCCTTGAGCCCTTCCTCGATCATGCGGCCGGTGTCTTCCGCGCGATCATCGAAGCACTCGATCGATCCGGCAGCCTTCGCACCCTCGAACAGTTTTCGCAGGGCCGACGTCTTGGACAATTCGCCCGCCTCGACCACGACCAGCGTATCGCCGGTCTCCGAGGCCAGGAACGTCTCGAACAGCGAGGCCAGCGCGTCGGCCGTCTCGCGCACCCGAACAACGCGTCGCCCGCCAAACATCGAAATCGCGGCCGCCTCGTCGGCAAGCCGCGCCGGATCGCGCTTCAGTGCATCGCCATTGATATCCGTGACACGAAACGCATCATGCGTGTCGGGCACGATGGCGCGCGCACACGCATCGGCACGCTCGCGCACCAGCCCGCCGTTCGATCCATGGAAAAGAACCGCCTTCCAGCTGTCAGGCGGCTTGCGCGCAAGCTTGTCTGCATCTTGCCCGCTGACGCGCACGGCGGTCCTTGTCAGTTCCGCGAGCCGAAGCGATTTTCGAAATAAAGCCCGAGCCTGAGCCGGATATCCTCGCCCACCTCGCGCGCAGCGCGTTCCTGCGCATCGCGCTCGGCCGATTGCGTGCCGAACTGCGAGTCGACGACGTTGTACGCGGCGATGGCCCTGGCAGTACCCTTGTCCAGAACCTCGTTCGACACCGCATCGCGCAATTCGTACTTCGCAGTCAGCGTGTAGTTGTAGCGCGTGATCTGGGTGTTCTCCTGGATGGCAAGGCCTTCCTTCGTGTCAGCCAGCTGCACATTCAGGTTATAGGCTGCCCCCGACGGCGTACCCGCCGGCGTCATGGCATCCAGAAGCTGGTTTCGCAAATGGACGCCCTGTCGCCCCGGGATGGGTTCGACGAACACCTGCCCGAAATAGGACCGCATGCCGTCCGGCGTCGTGCCCACCGCATACAGCGGCTTGAACCCGCAACCCGAAAGGCTGAGGGCTGCGACTGCCACGAGGGCGGCCTTGGCGATCCTGTTCATTTTTGCTCCGTGACGATGTTCACGATCCGGTTCGGCACGATAATGACCTTCTTGATCGCCCGTCCGTCAATGGCCTTGCGAACACCCTCGCGGGCAAGCGCGGCCTCCTCGACGGCTTTCGAGGGCAAATCCTTGGGCAAGTCTATCTCATCGCGGCGTTTGCCGTCGATCTGTATCGCAAGGGTGACGCTGTCCAGCCGCGTGAGGGCAGGGTCCGCCTTGGGCCAGGGCGCATCGACGGCCATGCTTGCCGACCCCAGCTTCTGCCAGCACTCCTCCGACAGGTGGGGCACCATGGGATTGATCAGGATGACAAGGGTCTCGAGCGCTTCACGCATCACCCAGTGATCGCCTGCCTCCTTGGGCTCGAACCCGGACAGTGCGTTCAGGAACTCGAACACGCGGGCCACCGCCTTGTTGAAGCGGAACTTTTCAAGGTCCTCGGTCACCGCAGCGATCGTCCGATGCGTGACCTTGCGTATCTCGCCGGCGCCGGCGCTCAGGCCTGCAGGGCAGGGTGTGCCGCCCGCAGGCAGGCTGCCGATGGCATCGTCGAGCAGGCGCCAGACCCGTTGCACGAAGCGCCACGCCCCTTCGATGCCGGCCTCGCTCCATTCCGAGTCACGCTCCGGCGGAGAATCCGACATCATGAACCAGCGCGCCGCATCGACACCGTAGGTGTCGGCGACGGCTTCAGGCGGCACGACATTCTTCTTCGATTTGGACATCTTCTCGACGGCGCCGACCGTAACGGGCTGGCTGGTGCCCCGCTTGAACGCGACACCGTCACGACGCTCGACTTCCTCCGGGAACAGCCATTTGCCATCGGCGTCCTTGTAGGTCTCGTGCGTGATCATGCCTTGCGTGAAAAGACCGGCGAAGGGCTCGCTGACCCCGGCATGACCGGCTTTCTGCATCGCGCGCACGAAGAAGCGGGCGTAGAGCAGGTGCAGGATCGCATGCTCGATCCCGCCAATATACTGATCGACCGGTAGCCAGTAATTGACGGCATCCGGATTTGTCGGACCTTCGGCCTTCGCGTCGCAGAACCGCGCAAAGTACCAGGACGAATCCACGAAGGTGTCCATGGTGTCGGTTTCGCGCCGCGCAGGCTTTGCGCAACGCGGGCACGCCACATGCTTCCATGTCGGATGCCTGTCGAGCGGATTGCCGGGCAGGTCGAAAGTCGCATCCTCGGGTAGCGTGACCGGAAGCTGCTGCGTCGGCACGGGAACCGCACCGCAAGCATCGCAATGGATGATCGGGATCGGACAACCCCAGTAGCGCTGCCGGCTGATACCCCAGTCGCGCAGGCGATAGGTGACGGTCTTGGTTCCCGCCCCCTGGGCCTCCAGCCGTGCCGTCACCGCGGCCTTGGCGGCGTCAACAGTCAACCCATCGAGGAACCCGGAATTGGCGAGCTTGCCCTCGCCGGTATACGCCTCCGCACCGACCGCGAACGACGTCGGGTCGGCACCCTCGGGAATGACGACCGGCAGCACGGGAAGCCCGTATTTGCGCGCGAAGTCGAGGTCCCGCTGGTCATGCGCCGGACAGCCGAAAATGGCGCCCAGCCCGTAGTCCATGAGAACGAAATTCGCTACATGGACCGGCAACTCAACGCCATCCAGAAACGGATGGCGCGCGCGCAGCCCCGTGTCGAAACCCATCTTCTCGGCCGTCTCGATGGCCGCTGCCGTGCTGCCGATACGCTTGCACTCGGCGATGAACGCCGCCAGCGCCGGCTGCCGGCGCGCCAGGTCCTGCGCGATGGGATGATCGCACGATATGGCACAGAAGCTGGCACCGAACAGCGTGTCCGGCCGCGTCGTGAAGATTTCCAGCGAAGTGTGCACGCTGTCCGTCAGGGCGAAAGTGACACGCGCGCCTTCGGACTTGCCGATCCAGTTGCGCTGCATGAGCCGCACCTTGTCGGGCCAGCGCTCAAGCGTGTCGATCGCCGACAGCAGGTCTTCCGCCATGTCCGAGATGCGCAGGAACCATTGTGTCAGCTTGCGCTGCTCCACCAGCGCACCCGATCGCCAGCCACGACCATCGACAACTTGCTCGTTGGCAAGAACCGTATTGTCCACCGGATCCCAGTTCACGTTGGATTCCTTGCGCGCGACAAGGCCCAGCTGCAGGAAGTCCAGGAACATGCGCTGCTGCTGCTTGTAGTAGGACGGATCGCAGGTCGCGAATTCGCGGCTCCAGTCGATCGACAGTCCCAGCAGCTTCAACTGCGAGCGCATTGTCTCGATGTTGGCATAAGTCCATTTGGCGGGATGCGACTTCTGTTCCATCGCCGCATTCTCGGCCGGCATGCCGAACGCATCCCAACCCATCGGGTGCAGCACATTGAAGCCCTGCGCGCGCTTGTAGCGGGCAACCACATCGCCCATCACATAGTTGCGACCATGGCCGATGTGAATCCGCCCCGACGGGTAGGGAAACATCTCGAGCACGTAGTACTTGGGCTTGGTGCGGTCGATGACAGTTTCAAAGACGCGGGCGTCTTCCCAGGCCTTTTGCCACTTGGGTTCTGCCTCGCGGGCATTGTAGCGCGACATGTGCGGGTTCCGTTGGCTTGTCGGTCAAGTCTGTTTCAAGACGGTTGACGCGAGTTTACCAGCCCTCGACCGCAATCATCCTAGCGGCATCGGGCCGCGCCCCGGCGGACGCATGGATCCTGCGGCGCGCGCTATTCGGACTGGATCTTCAGTGCCCGCGCCTTGTTCAGGATGATGTTCTCGAGCTTGGTGACCGTCTCCGGGTCTTGCGCCGACGTCGCTTCCCATTCACCGGTCGGCTTCTTGACTTCCTTGAAGACGCTCACGCGCAGCGCCTCGGCGCGCAGGCGCGTGTCGAGGATCACGACGAACACGCGGATGCGCTCGTTGGGCGTTGAAGGGGGGACCCACCAGCCGGTCTTGATCACGCCGCCGAAGGGATCCGTCTGTTCCATCGGCAGGAAGGACAGCGTGTCGAGGCTGGCCCGCCACAGATAGGCATTCACCGCAACGCCCTTGCGATCTTCTGGCCTGAGGCCCGTGCTGCCGCTGCTGCTGCCGGCGCCAAACCAGCTGAATATGCCGGTGTCGCCCGGCGGCGCCTTCTCGGCAGGCGCCGGCGGCGGCTCGATGTCGCCCGTCGGCCTCGGCTTCTCGGGGTCTGACCCGCATCCGGCAAGGATGGAGGCAACGAGGAGCACGGAAACCAGATTCATTTTCATGGCAGGGGCTCGGATCAATGGCACCGGAACGGGAGTGGTCAGGGCAGGGGACCAACGTCCCCGTGCGCCTGCTTATACGCGAAGCCTCGTGCGGGCATCAATCGCGCCGCACCGTAAATTTTGCAGTTTGGTTCAAGTTGCGCGTCCTGCCACGAACCGCCGGCCACCAGTGACGCGGGAGAAGGCCTGCCGCCACAGTCAGGGATTGCGCCGCACGGGCGTCCCATCAACGTCTTGACCCTTTTCGCGAATTGACGTCTCTTCGCCCGCAGGGGATCCCTGCTTGCTTCTGAAGAATTGAAAGGCGCCTCATGACCCGTTTCAAACCGTCCCTGGCAGCGGCAGCGATCCTCGCGTGTGCGATGCCGGCAAGCGCCAGCGACTGGACCTTCGATTGGGGTGGTCAGGCGAACCTGACCGGCTTCGGCATCGACCAGGACCAGGTTGCAGGCAATGAGCTTGAGGATTTTGGTTTCGCAGCCGAAGGCAAGGCCTGGGGCCGCGTCAGGGCCGTATCCGAGAGTGGCATCGAGTACGGCGTGCGTGCCCAGCTGCGCGTGCAGTCGCGCGAGCATGAGTTTTCCAACGACCTGATCCATGGTGCTCCCGAATTTGTCGATGAGGGCTGGCTCTACCTGCAGACGGCGTTTGGCCGTCTGACGATCGGCCTCGAGGACGGCGCTGCAGACAGCGCGGGCATCTTCTCGCCGACAGTATCCGACATCAACCGCCTCGACGACGCGCGCGCCTTCGCCCTGCGCAATCCGCTGGTGACCGGTTTCGAGGCCTTCGCCCCGAACGGTGCGCATGTTCGTACCGACCTCAGCGCATCGGGCGATGCCTTCAAGGCCATCTATTACTCCCCGCGTCTCATCGGCGTGCAGCTCTCTGCATCTTACACGCCCGAGCTCAGCCGCGGCCTGAACGATCTCTTCAACAGCAGCAGCGAAACGGACAGGCAGGCCAACATCTGGGAAGTGGGCCTCAACTACCAGGGCGCCCTCAGTGCTTTCGATGTGGGCCTCTACGCAGGCTACGTGAAGGGCAACAACGAGGCACCTTCCTCGCGGACCGTGACGATCGTCGCAGACGCCTTGGGCGCGCCCGGCCCCACGGCCTTCACCTCGATTGCCTTCACACCCGATGACCTCGAGGAGTGGGGAGCCGGCGGCCAGGTCGCGTTCGAGGGACTGAAAATCGGCGGATCCTTCAAGGTCACCAACGTTGCCGGTGGCGCCGGTCTGGCCGATGGCGGGCCCGTGTCGGTCGGCTGCGCAGTTCTCGCCGGATGCGTTTTGCCTGGACGAAACACAACCTCATGGGGTGCAGGCGCTTCATACGAAACGGGGCCCTGGCGCGTCGGTGTGGAATACGTCAGCCTGGAAGAAGAATTGCCGGATTTTCTCGACGGGGTTGTGCGCCGCAGTTTGACGCAGGATGCGAATGCCTGGTCGGGTGCGATTGGCTATGAAATCGACGGGAATGCACGCATTGTTGCGGGCTTCCAGCAATACGCCTTCGAGGGTCCGGGCGGCGCCTGTATTGCGGGTCCCACCCCTGTTTGTGATACGCTTGACGCAGGTCTGGGTTACATTCAAACCTCGATTTCCTTCTGATTCGTAAACAAACTCTGGTGGTGCCTGATGAGACGCGTTCCCGCGCTGTCCGCGATGCTTTCCACGATGCTCGCGGTATCACCTGCCGTCGCCGGCGATGATGGCACCCTTGTCCTGAAGCTGAATGGTCACGTCAGCACGGTGGCAGCAGTCATCGACCAGTCGAACATGGATGGTCTCGATGAGGCCGCCCTCGCGATCGACTCCGGCCTGTTTGCATCGCTCAGCACGCGTCTCGACGGAGGCGGGCAGGTCGGTGCACGTGTTGCGCTCGACCTCGACTATGCAACCAACTTCGACACGGTCCTGAATGACGCCGGCGCATCCGACGTCCTCGAGGAAGCCTGGCTCTTCTGGGATAGCCGCTGGGGCCGCCTGCAGATGGGCCTTCAGGATGGCGCCGCCGACGTACTCGCCTTGGGCGTGCCCTCGGTCTCTTCCAGCATCCGCGTCGATGGTCCCGAGATTTTCCTGCTCGGCTATCCCTGCAGGTCCTTCTGCAGCTCCGAATCCCAGGAGCCCGGCAGCCTCTTCAGCCCGTCGGGCATGCAGCTGCGCTCCGACATTCACGGCTCTGACAACTATCTGAAGATCATGTACGTGACGCCGGATCTGGGCGGACTTCGCCTGGCCGTGTCCTACACACCCGATGGAACCCGCGACCTGGGCGAACTCTTCGGCGCCGACGAGCCGAACGAACAGGGCCGCATCTGGGATTTTGCCGCCAATTACCTGCGCACCATCGGCGAGGTCGATTTCGGCCTGTCGCTCGGTTATGTCACCGGCGAAAACGTCAACAAGTCGCTCTTCTTCCCCTTTGGAGACCTTGAGGATTGGGGCGGAACGCTGAAGCTGGGCTACCGCGAGTGGACGTTCGGCACCGCCTATCGCCAGACCAACGTTTCCGGCGGCGGTCCCGTTGTTCAGGGCAACTTCATCTCCAACGTCACCGATGGTCTGTACACGGACAGCTGGAGCTTCGGTCTGACCTACGAGTCAGGTCCCTGGATGCTGGGCGCGAATTACATCATGTCCACGCAGGACGTGGGCTTTTCGGTAGATCAGGAAGGCAACGGCCTGCAGCTGGCTGGCGCTTATACCCTGCACGAGAACCTGCGTCTGTCCGCAGGCTACCAGCGGTTTGAGTTCAAGGGGCCGTTCAACACCTGCCTCACCGACTTTGGCGGCAGCTTCTGCGATACGCTCGACGGCAACGTCGGCTACATCGAGACGACGTTCAGCTTCTAGGCCTCAAGGAGCGATCCACGCGCGGATGACGCCAACACCGCGCACATTCATGCCTGCAAGCCGCTGCACCGTTTCGGCGTCGTTGCCGCCAAGCGCATAGACCCGCGGGCCTGCTGCAAAGGACAAGGCCGCAAAGCGCACAGCGCCAAGCGCGCCAGCCCCAGGGTGGCTTTGCGTTTCCATGAAAGGCGACAGGAAGAGAATGTCGAATACCTGTCCGCGCGCCCGTCGAATGCCGGCCGGCCCGTGGACAGAGCTGCTCAGGATCCACCGCGAATTCATGCCCCGCACGCCGGCCACCTGCATCATCCGGCGCTCGGGCAAGTGCACGCCGTCAGCCCGAACCCGCATCGCAAGCTTCGCGTCGTCTGAAACGAGGACGCGCACCCCGCGGGGCCGGCAACACGCGATCAGCGCCCGCGCAAGGTCCTCGCGGCGCCGCCCATCCCGGTGTCGGACAATGACGGCAGATCCCGCCGGCAGCATGAACGCCGCGCGGCACCAGTCTGTGTCGATGCGGTCATCCGTCATCAGGACCAGCCCGGTGATCGGCCCGCGCGGCGCACGGGCGTTGAGCCTGCGCGCCATTCGTGCAAGCTTCTGCCGCTTCCTGCCGAGGTCCTGACATTCCATGCAGCCATCCATAACAGCATCGGAAATCGCAGCAAACATCG
Source organism: Alphaproteobacteria bacterium (assembly GCA_040381215.1). Taxonomy (GTDB): domain Bacteria; phylum Pseudomonadota; class Alphaproteobacteria; order Micropepsales; family Micropepsaceae; genus SZUA-430. The sequence continues at coordinate 132,427 of JBEIHO010000001.1, forward strand.
CCGATATAAGGGAACGTATGTCCCGGGCCGCACGGGCAGCCCGGCGCGACACGAAAGACATCAACCTCATCGCCATCAGCAAGACCCACCCTGCCGCTGCCATCGAGGCGGCCATCGAGGCCGGTCAGAAGATCTTCGGCGAGAACAGGGTCCAGGAAGCGCAGCTCAAGTTTCCAGCGCTGAAGGCGGCGTGCGCGGACATCGAACTGCACCTCGTCGGTCCACTGCAGTCAAACAAGGTGCGCGACGCGGTGGCCTTGTTCGATGTGATCCATACCCTCGATCGCGACAGTCTCGCCGAGGCCCTGGTGCGCGAACGCGATCGGGCAGGGCGGTGTCCCCGCCTCTTCGTGCAGGTGAACACGGGCGAGGAGGCCCAGAAATCGGGGCTCGCCCCGCGCGACGTCCCAGCCTTCGTCGAGCGCTGCAGAACCCACTGGCACCTGGATATCGAGGGCCTCATGTGCATCCCCCCGGTTGACGACATGCCTTCGCCCCACTTCGCGCTCCTCGCAAATCTCGCCCGCACGGCAGGGCTGCGGCAGCTCAGCATGGGCATGAGCGGGGACTTCGAGGCTGCCATTGCGCTCGGCGCGACATTCATACGTGTCGGCAGCGCGATCTTCGGAGAACGCCCAAGCCATCCCGGCACCTGAGACCGGCCATTCGCCCGCCCCGGGCATCCACTTACCAACCGCGGGCGACATTGCTAATGTCCGCGCCGCACAGAAGAACCGGAAAATCATCCCATGTCACTTTCACTCCATGACATCGCCATTCCTTCCTACCTGCAGACGCTCGGCGCCGTTCGCGGCGTCCTGAAGAAGGGGGCCGAGTTTTGCGCGCAGAAGGGCATCGACCCGCAGTCCCTGGTCGAACATCGCCTCGCCGACGACATGCTGCCGCTGCGCTTCCAGGTCGTCTCCGTCGCGCATCATTCGATCGGCGCGATCGAGGGCTTGAAGAAGGGAACGTTTGGACCGCCCGGCGCCGAGCAGCCTCAGGACTATCAGGGCCTGCAGGATTTGCTGGCAGGCGCAGAAACGGCCTTGCGCGCCGTGACCGCGGACGAGGTGAATGCGCTTCAGGGCAAGGACATGGCCTTCCAGATGCGCGACTTCCGCATCCCCTTCCTCGCCGAAACCTTCATCCTGTCCTTCTCATTACCCAATTTCTATTTCCACGCCGCGACCACCTACGACCTCTTGCGCATGAAGGGCGTGCCCCTGGGCAAGCGCGACTTCCTGGGTCAGATGCGCATCAAGGCTTGAAGGCCGGAGGAGAGAACGCATGAAGGCGCTTGTTAAATCGCGGGCCGAACCCGGTTTGTGGCTGGAAGACGTGCCCGAGCCCCGCATGGGCATCAACGACGTGATGATACGTGTGCTGCGAACCGGCATCTGCGGCACCGACCTGCATATCTGGAACTGGGACGACTGGGCGCGCAAGACGATCCCGGTTCCCCTGGTTGTCGGTCACGAGTTCGTCGGCGAGATCGTGGACGTCGGCTCCAACGTAACCGAATACCGCAAGGGCGAGATCGTCAGCGGTGAAGGTCACATCGTCTGCGGGCGGTGTCGCAACTGCATGGCCGGTCGTTACCACATGTGCGCGAACACAAGTGGCGTGGGCGTGAACCGCACCGGCGCCTTCGCCGAATACATCGCCTTGCCCATGACCAACATATGGCACCACCACGACGGCATCGACCTCGATGTGGCGTCGATCTTCGACCCCTTCGGCAATGCGGTTCACACGGCGCTCCAGTTCCCCGTCCTCGGTGAAGACGTCCTCATAACCGGGGCAGGGCCCATCGGCATCATGGCGGCGGCCGTGGTTAGACAGGCCGGCGCACGCTATGTCGTGATCACCGACATGAACGAAGCCCGCCTCGACCTCGCGCGCCAGATGAAGGTCGACCTCGCGGTCAATGTGAAGGAAATGTCGATTGCCGACGCCCAGAAGAAGCTTGGTATGCGCGAGGGCTTTGACGTCGGCCTCGAGATGTCCGGCAATCCGGCCGCCTTCCGCGACATGCTCGCCAACATGTGCCACGGCGGCAAGATCGCCATGCTGGGCATACCCTCCACTGACATGGCGATCGACTGGAACAAGGTCATCTTCAACATGCTGACCATCAAGGGCATCTACGGCCGCGAGATGTTCGAGACTTGGTACAAGATGTCGGTCCTCGTCCAGTCGGGCCTCGACATCTCTCCCGTCATCACCCACCGCTACCACTACACGGATTTCGAGAAGGGCTTTGCCGCCATGAAGACCGGCTCGTCGGGCAAGGTTGTTCTCACATGGGCTTACCTCTGATGTATGGCGGCTACCGCAAGCACCTTGAAGAGACGCTGACCTCGATCCGCAACGCCGGCCTCGAGAAGCCCGAACGCATCATCCAGTCTCCCCAGGCCGGTCACGTCCGCGTCACGGGCGGCCGCGAGGTCTTGAACCTCTGCGCCAACAATTATCTCGGCCTTGCCAGCCATCCCGACATCGTCAGGGCAGCCCACGAGGCGCTCGACCGCTGGGGATACGGCATGGCCTCGGTCCGCTTCATCTGCGGCACGCAGGAGATCCACAAGCAGCTCGAGCAGAAGCTGAGCACCTTCCTCGGCACCGAGGACACGATCCTCTACTCATCCTGCTTCGACGCAAACGGCGGGTTGTTCGAGACGCTGCTGGGCGAACAGGACTGCGTGATCTCAGACGAACTCAACCACGCAAGCATCATCGACGGCATCCGCCTCTGCAAGGCCGCACGCGCCCGCTATCGAAACGGCGACATGGCAGACCTCGAGCAGAAGCTTAAGGAAGCATCCAGCGCGCGCTTTCGATTGATCGCGACCGACGGCGTTTTCTCGATGGACGGCTACTACGCCAAGCTGGTCGAGATCTGCGACCTCGCCGAAAAATACGACGCCCTCGTCATGGTCGATGACAGCCACGCAACCGGCTTCACGGGCAGGACGGGCAGGGGAACGCACGAACGCTCTGGCGTGATGGGCCGCATCGACATCATCACGGGCACGCTGGGCAAGGCTCTGGGGGGCGCCAGCGGCGGCTTCACGAGTGGACGCAAGGAGATCATCGACCTCCTGCGCCAGCGATCGCGCCCCTACCTGTTCTCGAACTCCATCCCGCCCGCCATCGCCGCGGCCTCGATTGCAGCCATCGACCTACTCGGTCGCTCCACCGCCTTGATGGACCAGCTGCACGACAACACGCGCCACTTCCGCGAGGGCATGGGCAAGCTCGGCTTCGACATCCTGCCGGGTGAACATCCGATCGTTCCCGTCATGCTCGGCGATGCGGCCCTTGCTGGACGCTTCGCCGCCCGCATGCTCGAGAAGGGCATCTATGTCGTCGGCTTCTTCTACCCTGTCGTACCTCAGGGAAAGGCGCGCATCCGCACCCAGATGTCCGCAGCCCTGAGCCGCGCCGATCTCGACGAGGCCATTTCGAAATTCGCAGAGACGGGCCGGGAACTTGGTCTCATCCGCTGAAGCCGCCGCACCCCTCGAACGCCTGAAGGCGCGCATCGAGGCCCTGCGCGCAAAGACCGTCGAGAACGGCTGCACCGAAAGCGAAGCCCTGTCCGCCGCACAGAAGGTGGCCGAACTGCTCGACCGGCACGATCTGTCGCTGAGCGACATCGAGATCCGCACCAGCGAGTGCGACAGCAGGACCCTCGAGACCGCCCGCAAGAACAGGGCGCCACTTGATTTCACGATTGGCGCGATCGCGGAATTCTGCGATTGCAAGGTCTGGCGCGAGACAGGCCCGGACGAGCGGCGCCGCTATGTTTTCTTTGGCCTGCGCCATGACGCAGACGCCGCCAACTCCCTCGCGCAGATGATCAGCACAGCCATCGCCTCATCGACGGTTCGCTATCGGCTGACCCGCGAATACCAGGACGTACCCAGGCGTCATCGCGCCACAGCAACGACCTCGTTCGGCCTTGGCATGGCGATGTCGATCAGCACGAAACTGCGCGAGATGAAAAGCGCACGCGAGCAGAGATCCGCCGCCGCCGGACGCGACCTGGTCGTCCTCAAATCAGCCGTCATCGACCGTGAACTCGACCGGCTGAACCTGACCTTCCGCCAGGCCCCGCGGGCGCCCCGCCGCTACGTCGCTGAAGACGCCTTCAACGCCGGGCAGGTCGAAGGCCGCAACCTGTCGCTCGCACCCGCCCTGCGGAAATAGTCCGGCCCTGCACCAAGGGGGGCACAGGAGCCGGGTCAACGCGCGCCGCGTGTTTACAGGCCGAGATTGGGATTGATCAGGAATTTCTCGCCCGTGGCACGCCGGTTATAGGCCACGATGTTCTCCAGCTTGAGCGCATCAACCAGTGAAATCGTGCGCGTGTAATGGCTGGAAAAAACGGTCTTGAGGTCATCCACCACGCGCTGGCGCAGCCGCGCCGCCTCGCCGGCACCGATCTTCACGAGGAACGGCGTCAGCAGCCACCCGCCAACGCCCCATGCAAAACCATAGGACCGCGTCAGTTCGGTCGGCGACATGTCCAGGCCACCATAGATGTAAAGCTGCTTGTAGGTAGTCGAGCCGTACCGGCTGTAGCTCGTGGCATCGCGGCTGGCAGCCACCTCCATCGCCGTCAGGATCTGGCTGCCAAGCTTTCCCCCGCCGATGGCATCGAACGCCAGGGTCGCCTTTGTCTCGACCAGTGCCTTGACCAGGTCTTCCGCAAAGGAAGGCAGCGTCGAATTGCAGACATGCGCGGCACCGACGTCACGCAGGATCTTCTCCTGCGCGGCGCTGCGAACGATGTTGACCAGCTTGATGCCTTCCTTCGCGCACAGCTTGGAGAGCATCTGCCCGAGGTTCGAGGCCGCAGCCGTATGAACAAGCGCCTTGTGTCCCTCGCGCCGCATCGTCTCGACCATGCCAAGCGATGTCAGCGGATTGACAAAGCACGACGCCCCCTCCGCAGCACTCATCCCGTCATGAAGGACAAGGGCATCCGAAGCCTTTGCAATCCGGTATTGCGCATACATTGCCCCGCCGAACGTGGCGACGGTCTTGCCCAGCAAGGCCTGCGCCTCTGCCGACGCGCCCGCCTTGACGACAACGCCCGCACCTTCATTACCCACGGGCAGCGATTGATCGAAGCGCGCCGCCATCATGCGCATGGCGGGCGCTGGCATCTGCGCAGTCACCGTCACGCCCTCGCCGGAGCCCTGCGTCGAGGCTTTTGTCATGTCGGCAAATCCGACCAGAAGCCCCAGATCCGATGGATTGATCGGCGTGGCCTCGACGCGGATCAGCACCTCGTCGCTTGCAGGAGCAACGACGGGAACACGCGCCAACGACAGCTGCAGCGTGCCATCCTTGGCGAGCAGCGAACGGATCTGCAGTCCGGTATCGGGAACAATGGCCACAAGACATCTCCTTGGTTGCGTGTCGATCATGCGATCGAACACGCGCCCCCACGCAGGTCAAGCCCGCGTGTCGCCACGCCATTTCAAGAGTGCCGTCAGGCCGCCTTTTCCCTTCTCCGCGCGCCGCCGGCCCGCGGCGATCTCCCGCTTCAGCTCGGCGCAATAGACGTCGAAATTCACTTGCTGCGTATGCCGGCGCGACTTGTAGTATTTCCCGATATCGCGCGCCTCATCGCGCCGGATGGTCTCTTCCATCTCGGCAGGCGAGGGCAGGGCGCACTCACCTGCCAGCACAGCCGAAACCCATCGGGCCTGCTGCTCGGCAAAATTGACCAGCGTGGGCAGGGGTTGGGCAAGGCCCATGAAGAACAGGCTTGGGATGCCGGGTTTGCAGATGCGCTTGAACAGGGCGACATGGTTGTCGACGACCTCGATGACCGAGCGATCAAGGAACGGGAAGGTGATGTTGTAGCCAGTGGCATAGATGATGGCATCGATATCCTCGACCGTGCCGTCGGTGAATTTGACACGCGTCCCTTGCAGTTCGGCGATATTCGGCTTGACCGAAATGTCACCGCACCCGACCCGCGTCAGGAACTCGCCCGATACCGACGGGTGGGCGTCGGCGGGGTGGTGCGCAGGCTCCGGCAATCCATAATCCTGCATGCGCCCGACAGCCTTCACGATCATGCGCTTGATCAGTGCACGCATCAGGAAGCGGGGCATCCAGGCAGGCATCACGCCCTTGTCTGGAACCTGCCCGTTGATGTACTTGGGAAAGATCCAGACGCCTCTTCGCGCCGCAACGAACAGCTTGCTTGCAATGGGTCGCTGCGAAAGCTCCGAGGCAATGTCCATCGCGCTGTTGCCCATCCCCACCACCAGCACCCGCTTGCCGCGCATGTCGACCGGTTCGAACGGGTCGAGATACCGGTGGCTGTGAAAGCTGGGTCCATCGAAATGTCCGGGGAAATTGGGTATGTGCTGGTCCCAGTGGTGCCCGTTCGCGACGATCAGCGCATCGTAGAGGCGAGCCTCGCCCGTCGAGAGCGTCACGCGCCATTTCCCGTCCGCCAGGCGCTCGGCTTTCGTCACCTCCGTGTTGAACGTGATCCGCCGCTTGAGGTCAAAGCGGTCCACATACGCGTTGAAATACGCGAGCACCTGCGAATGGTGCGGATAGTCGGGATAATCCCCGGGGATCGGCAGGTCATCGAACTGCATGCGGTACTTGGAGGTATCGATGTGCAGCGACTGGTAACACGCCGAACGCCCGTTCTTGTTCTTGAAAACCCA
>JBEIHO010000002.1:0-108850 GCA_040381215.1 Alphaproteobacteria bacterium
CATCGAAAAGGGCGATATCAACGACGTCAATCATGCGCTTGACGAGCTGCGCCTTGAGGCCAGGCGTGCCGAGATCGACTATGGAACGAATAGTCCAGAGGCGATCGCCGAGCGCGGGCGGGTGCAGAGGGAGAGTGATATCCTTCGATCACAATATGCCGTCCTCCAGAAAAACGTGTCGGACCTCAGGTCGGCAGACGAACGCTTCACGATATCGCTAGAGGCCATCGACGGACGCACCAAGACGCTATCACTCTCGCGCATCGTGCGGCTTTATCCAGCCAATGCGCTGCGGGCAGACCAGAAGTGGTCCGTCTATTTCGACCGTTGGGTGGAGTTCCTGACCAGCAATCCCCGCGAGGCCAATACCGAAGGCGGGATCGTGCCTGCCCTCGTGGGTACATTGACCATGATGGTGCTGCTCAGCCTCGCGGTCGCGCCGTTCGGCGTGGTGACCGCGCTTTACCTGCGGGAGTATGCAAAACAGGGTCCGCTGGTCTCGTTCATCCGGATCTGCGTGAACAATCTGGCCGGCGTTCCGTCGATTGTCTACGGCGTCTTCGGCCTTGGGTTCTTTTGCTACATCCTTGGCGGATCGATCGACCAGATCTTCTATCCTGAGCGGTTACCCTCGCCCACCTTCGGCACGGGTGGCATCCTGTGGGCGTCATTAACGCTGGCGCTGCTGACCGTACCCGTTGTGATCGTCGCGACCGAAGAAGCGCTGGCGGCCGTCCCGCGCACGATGCGCGAAGGGTCGCTGGCCTGTGGCGGTTCGAAATGGCAGACGATATGGCGCATCGTGCTGCCGAGCGCAGCACCCGGCGTGATGACAGGCCTGATCCTGGCCATGGCGCGTGGAGCCGGCGAAGTGGCGCCGCTCATGATCGTGGGTGTCGTTAAGCTGGCGCCGGAACTGCCCATCGACTTCACGGCCCCGTTCGTCCATTTTGACCGCAGCTTCATGCACCTGGGCTTCCATATCTATGACGTGGGCTTCCAGTCGAGGAACTCGGAAGCGGGTCGTCCGATGGTGTTTGTGACGACGCTGCTTCTGATCAGCCTTATCGTCACACTGAACGCCTTCGCCATCATCGTGCGCGAGCGACTGAAGCGGGCCTACCAGGTCGGAACGTTCTAGGGGTTTGGGGAAATGCCGATGAGTAACCGCATGACGCAGAGCAAGACAGATGATTTCGGCTCGACGGTCTATCACCCTGTCGAAGGCAGTGGCGAGAAGAGCATCGAGGTCAAGGACTACAGTCTCTGGTACGGAGAAGCCCGCGCGCTCTGGAACAACTCGCTGGATATCCACAAGGGTCTGTGCACGGCCCTGATCGGGCCGTCGGGATGCGGGAAGTCCACTCTTCTGCGCTCGATGAACCGGATGAACGACCTTGTGGATGGCGTCAAGACGACGGGGCAGATGTTGCTCGAGGGCGAACCCATCTTCGGCAAGCAGGTCGACGTGATCGCGCTGCGCAAGCGCATGGGTATGGTGTTCCAGAAGCCCAATCCCTTTCCGATGTCGATCTTCGAAAACGTCATCTATCCCCTGCGCGTAGATGGCGTGACCAACCGCAAACTCCTGCGAGAGACCGCGGAAGCAGCGCTGAAGGGTGCCGCCCTGTGGGACGAAGTCAAGGATCGCATCGACCAGAGCGCGCTGGGACTTTCAGGCGGCCAGCAGCAGCGCCTGTGCATTGCGCGCGCCATTGCAGGCAATCCGGAGGTCCTGCTGATGGACGAGCCCTGTTCGGCCCTTGACCCCATTGCCACCTCGAAGATCGAGGAACTGATCGACGAGTTGAAGGGCCGCTACACGATCGTGATCGTGACCCACAACATGCAGCAGGCCGCGCGCGTCTCCGACAACACGGCCTTCATGTATCTGGGGCGACTGATCGAATACGGCGATACCAAAGCCATGTTCGAGAAGCCAAAGGTCAAGCGGACCGAGGACTATCTAACGGGCCGGTTCGGGTAGCAGGCTCGTCAGGCCGCGCCTCAGGATTGAGACGCGGCTCGGCGCCGACGGGGCCTCATTGGCTTCATCGCCAGATCGAATGTGTGTCTTTTTTGCTACACTCCTTCATTTATGACAGTCCGGTGACGGCTTTTGATGGGGACACGCTCGGGGAAACAGCCTCACCCTGTCCCCGCTTCATGAAGCTTCGACACTTGCGTTCGGCGCGCCTGTTGCAGGTGTTGCGAGTGCACTCTGCGCTCCGCTGAACGATCTAAAACCCGCCATTCATATGGGCTTTCGGCGATCCGCTCATGGCGTCGGTGCGCTTTGGAAAAATAGTGACGCGGCGCGCTCACCACAACCTTGGCGCACGCGGTGCGCCATTCATGACGCCCGCACAAACAGGCTCCAGAGGGAAATGCGCACTTCGTGCGTTCACACACTTGTCATAATGCGCACCGTGTGCATATATTAAGCATAGCAGAGCACGCGGGATCGGCCCGTCGTGGTGGAGCTGCGGTCCATTCTGGCGGCGCCACATCAGGCTCCGGCAGGGAAAGGAATGCACGACCATGAAAAACGTATTTCCATCCGCCATCTGGGTAGTCCTGGCGCCACTGTGGCCGCTCGCGGGACTGGCGCTTGCTTATGCAGCCCTTTATGCGGCTGGCAGTTAAACGCTAGAGAGCGCTTATGCCTTCAAAAAGGGGCAGGCGGAGAAATCCCCCTGCCCTTTTTCTTGTTCCGGTCTCAGTTTACGGGGGCTGTTGCGGCAGGTGCAGAAACCGCAGGCTTGGCTGGAGACAGCGCCTCAAGGATGGTCTCGTAGCGGGCGATCTGGCGCAACTCGGATGACTTGACCACGTAGCCCCGGGCTTTCAGCTGCTTCTCGAAGTCAGGCATGTGCGCCGCGCCCCACGGGATATAAACAACGGCATACTGCCCGCCATACTGGTCGAATGCCGCAAGGGCTTTCTTGTTTCGGCCGACGATCAGCTCATCCATGGCAGCCATGACCTCAGCCTGGCTGAAGGATTGGGCGACGGTCATGTATTTCTGCAAGGCATCCTCGAGGGACTTGCTCTGGAAGATGCTTCCGGCGGCCTCGATGAATTTGCGGGTTGCCGGCGAAAGGTCGGAGATGTCGGCATCGGCAAAGACGACGAAGGGTTTCGTCGGGTCGATGGCCGGTGGCGGTGCCGCGGGATCCCGAGGCGTGTCGAGACGGTTCGATGCGGCAAGCAAGGCCTGGAATTCGCCTTGCGACTCAAGGCCCAAGCCGCGGGCAGCGTTTTCGTAGTTCGGGCTTGTCTTCATCACCTTCGCCCGGTCCGACACGCCTTCTGCGAGCACCAGGGCCGTTGGCGGGATGCTCTTGTAGAGGTCGCGGTAGAACTGCGGCTCGCCGATATGGACCATGCCGACGAGGCGCACCTCGCTCGTACCCTTGGTCATGATGGTCTGGCGGATCTCGAGGCCCTCGCGCCCCAGATTGAGGTAGCCTCCTGTCTGCTGCTCGATGGTGACCGGGATGGCAACGATCACGGCGACCACGGGGACAATCAGCAGCATGAGGGCTGCAATCGGCGCGGCGATCAACGTTCGGGTCAACAGTCGGTCATGATAGGGAAGATCGGCCGTCCGGATCAGTGTTGAGCCCGTCGACAGCCTGTTCATCACGAAGCCGAACAGCACGGCGACCAGAGAGGCGGCCTCGAGGGGCACCAGCGTTGACGGGTCGCTCAATGACCAGGCCACCCCGGGGGCGCCGGCCAGCTGCCATAGCATCACGAGGACCGCAGGGAGCAGCGTCAGCTTTGGCAGGTGCGGAACAAGGATCAGCGCGGCGAGGACCAGAAAGCCCAATGCGGTTGACAGGCCCGACAGCTGCATGCGCACCCCCATCAGGGCGCTGTCCATGCCGGACTTGATGAAAAGCCCGTCCAGCACCCCAAGCGTCGAGCTCGCCATGGTGATGACCAAAAAGGCATTGGCAACAAAGACGGGGATCGAGAGTGCCAGCCTTCGTTCGTTCGCGGGGTGGTCGTTCATGGTTGATGCGGTTCCCGTGTTGTATCGCGCGACAAAGCTGTCAGATCTTAAGTCATTGATGCGACAGAAAAATACTCTTCGCCTCTGGGGCGATCATGTCCTGGTTACTTCTCCCTTCAGGCGAAGGGCCACCTCGGCGGATCCAATTCAAGAATGATGTGTGACAATCTGTGTAAAACGGCACCGAAAGCGTTTCCTCAAAGCCACAATCAGGGCCTAATGGGGATCCGGTTCGGAACTCTTCATCTAATTGTCATGGTTCTGTCACGGCTCGTGCCGAAAGTGCGGTCCGTGGCAGGGGTTGAAGACCAACGCTCCGTGCCGTTGGCGGAAATCTGACCTTTTTACTAAACCTATATTGGGGGACTGAGCATGAAGAAGACGATTTGGCTCGCGACCACGGCGCTCGTGGCGATGAGCGTGGCGGCGGCACCGGCACTGGCTGGCCGCTCCAAGCAGGACCAGCGCGACTCTGAAATTGCTGACCTGAAGGCCCGCCTCGAGAAGCTCGAGCAGGAATCTGCCTCCGCGAAGGCCGAGGCTGAAGACGCCGCGATCGCGACCAGCGCCCGCCTGAAGAAGGTGGAAGATACGCAGGATGCGGTCCAGTGGTCGTTCGCCGATGGCCGTCCGTCGGTGCGCTCGGGCGATGGTCGCTTCGAGCTGGCGTTCCGCGGCCGCGTGCAGCTGGACTGGGCCTCGTTCGATCAGGACCAGAATGATTTCGGCGCCGGCTACGGCACCGTCGGCTCATGCGCCGCCACGAACGCGCTTTGCGACCTGGGCAGCGGCACGGTGTTCCGTCGCGTGCGCTTTGGCGTTGAGGGCAAGGTTTTCCGCGATTTCATCTATGAACTGCGCTTCGATTTCGGCGGTTCGGACGTTGAAGGCGCCGGCATCATCAACATCGCTCGCGTGGGTTACACGGGCGTCCCGGGCCTTCGGGTCCACGCTGGCGCGATCCAGCCGATCGTGACGATGTATGACGCCACCTCGTCGGCCGAGCTGACCACGATGGAGCGTCCGCAGGTCGTCACCCTGCTTGCCGGCAATTTTGGCGGTGACAACGGCCGCATCGGCCTTGAGGCGACCTACCAGAAGGAAGGTCTGCTTTATCCTGAAGACAACTTCGTGATCTCGGGCGCCTTCACGGGTGACCGCGTGGCGTCCAACCGCACGGCGGGTGACCGCGACGAAGGCACGCAGGCCCTCGGCCGCGTTGCCTATCGCTTCTTCTCGGATGGTGTTTCGAACGCCCAGATCGGCATGAGCGCAGCGCAGTTGCTGTCGGCCCGCGGCGCTGCTGCAGGTTCCAACCGCACGATCCGCCTGCGTGAGCGTCCGGAAATCCGCGTCACGGGCGAGCGCTTCATCGACACCGGCGACATCAACATCGAGCCGGATAACGGCGCGCTGGCCTATGGCTTCGAGTTTGGCGCCAACTGGCAGAACCTGTTCCTGGCTGGCGAGTGGTACAAGTTCGACGTCGATCGCGTGAACAGCGCCGTCGATCCGGAGTTCTCGGGCTGGTATGTCGAGGGCGAGTGGATCATCACCGGCGAGAACAAGCGTTACGCCGCAGCTGCGACAAACAACAACGTTGCCGTGTTCCGCGGGCCGTCGGTCACCTCGCCGTGGTCGCCGGGTGGCGGCATCGGCGCATGGTCGCTGCATGGTCGCTACAGCACGCTGGACCTGAACTGGAACGAAGGCGTGGCTGGCGTTGCGACACCCACGGGTGGCGTGCGCGGTGGCGAAGAGACCCACACGATCCTCGGCGTGACCTGGTACATGAACGCCAACATGAAGATGATGGCCGAGTACAACATGGTCGAAGTCGAGCGCCTCAACTCGGCTGGTGCCAGCCTGGATGCGGACTTCGACATCCTGCAGGGCCGCCTGATGCTGACGTTCTAAGCCTTGCCCTGAATGCCTCTCCGCCCCTGAACCCGGCGGAGAGGTTACCTCACATGAAACCCTCTTCCTGACCCCGCGCACGCGGGGTCTTTTTTTGAGGGATCAGACGGCTGGTGCGGCGTCTCGAATGGTGGCCTGTACGCGTGCCTTGCCTTGCCATTCATCAAGCTTGAGCGTGGCGGCGACGTGGATGCGCTGCCCCTTGTGCTTGAGAAGCAGGGCCCCAAGCTCATTCTGCACGGCCTTGAAGGCGATCGCGCCCAGCCGCGCACCGTCGGGTGACTGCAGCGTGCAGCGCACGTGCTGTTCGCCCACGACCGAACTCCAGGCAACGGACAGTGCGGGCAAGACGAACACAGGCTCCGCATTGCCGGCGCCGTAAGGGCCACAGCGGGCCACCAGGGTGCACAACTCGGCCGTCGCGCCGCTGGCAGACAGGGCGCCCTCGATCAGTAGTTCCCTGCCCTCGGTCGATGCGGCGCACGCGGCCGCAAGCCGCGCCGACAGAAACGCACGCAATTCGTCAATGCGGGCAGGGTCGATCGTGAGGCCCGCAGCCATGGCGTGGCCGCCACCATTCGCGAGGATCCCGGCCTCGCGTGCGGCGACGATAGCGGTGCCGAGATCGACGCCCGAGACCGATCGGCCGGAACCCTTGCCGACCCCGTCATTCACCGCAATCACGATTGCTGGCTTGCCATAGCGTTCCTTCAGCCTGGCTGCGACAATGCCGATGACACCCGGGTGCCAACCCTCGCCGCAGGCGATGATCACCGGGCTTTCGCGCACCAGCGCGTCGTTCTCGACGCAACTGATGGCCTGGTCCTGAATTGCCTGCTCGATGTTGCGACGCTCCTGGTTCAGGACATCGAGTTCATGGGCAATGCTCACGGCTTCGTTGCGGCTGTCGGTTGCCAGCAGCCTCGAACCGAGGTCGCAGCGGCCCACCCTCCCGCCCGCGTTCACGCGCGGGCCCAGGAAAAAGCCCAGGTGCCAGGGCTCGATCGTGCCGTTGAGGCGACCGACCTCGGCCAATGCCTCGAGGCCGGGTACGGCGCCGTTGCGCAATTGCTCGAGGCCTCGCATGACGAAGGCGCGGTTCAGTCCGGTGAGCGGAACGACGTCGGCTACGGTTCCCAGCGCCACGATGCCGAGCCAGCGCCGCAAGTCCGGCATGGGGCGTTTCGTGAAGAACCCGCGCTCGCGCAGGGCCCGGTTCAGGGCCACGCAGAGCATGAAAGTCACCCCGATGGCTGCGAGTTGCCCGAGGCCCGACGTGTCGTCACCCCGGTTGGGGTTCACGATCGCGCAGGCGCGGGGCAGCGTTCCGGCTGGCAGGTGGTGGTCGCAGACAATGACGTCGGCTCCCTTTGCCTCGGCCGCGGCCAAGGCCTCGTGCGCCTGCGTGCCGCAATCGACCGTCACGATGACCTTCGCCCCGTTGACCGCAAGGCTTTCCATCGCGGGAACGTTGGGCCCGTAACCCTCCGTCATGCGGTCCGGGATGTAGATGGTCGGTGTGGCACCAACCGCCGTCAGGTAGCGCGCAAGAAGCGCCGACGAGGTCGCGCCGTCCACGTCATAGTCGCCGAAAATGGCGATCGCCTCGCCCGATTCTATCGCGGCCGCCAGGCGATCAACCGCGAGGTCCATGTCGCGGATGACGCTGGGATCGGGCAGATCGGCCTTGAGCGTCGGGTTGAGGTAGGCATCAGCCGCGCTTGCGCCGACGCCGCGCACGTGGAGCAGGCGTGCGACCACTTCGGGCGCGCGCAGGGCTTGGGCAATACGCATCACTTCGGACGGATCGCAGGCGCGTTCCACCCACCGACGACCCAGAACGGAGCGCGATACGCCCAGCACTGTCGCGCGCTCGCCGTCAACAGCGGGCGCGAGCAGCTTCATGCGGTCAGCGGTCCTTGATGACGTGACGCGCGCGGATCCAGCGTACTGTCCCCGTCTTCGAGCGCATGACGATCGTCTCGCTGGTCATGAACCGGCCCGAGCGATGGATGCCGCGCAGCATCGAGCCGTCGGTGACGCCGGTTGCTGCAAACATGACGTCGCCCGATGCCAAATCGAGCGTGCTGTACTTGCGATTGAAATCCTTGATGCCGATGCGGGCCGCCCGGCCGCGCTCGTCGTCATTGCGGAAGACCAGGCGACCCTGGATCTGTCCGCCGACGCAGCGCAGGGCCGCCGCAGCCAGCACGCCTTCCGGCGCGCCGCCCTGCCCCATGTAGATATCGATGCCGGTCTCCGGGTCGCTGGTGTGGATCACGCCGGCGATGTCGCCGTCGGAAATCAGGGCAACGGCAGCGCCGGCCTCGCGTACCTTGGCAATGATGTCGGCGTGACGCGGACGATCAAGAATGCAGGCCTTGATCTCCTGCGGGCGCACGCCCTTGGCGCGCGCCAGTGCAAGGATGTTGTCGCGCGGGTCGGCGTCAAGGTCGACAATGCCCTCCGGATAGCCGCCACCGATGGCAATCTTGTCCATGTAGGTGTCCGGCGCGTGCAAAAGGCTGCCACCTTCGGCCACGGCTACGACGGCTAGCGCATTGGCCATGGCCTTGGCCGTCAGGGTTGTTCCTTCCAGGGGATCGAGCGCGATGTCGACCTTGGGTCCTTTTCCAGTACCAACCTTTTCGCCAATGAACAGCATGGGGGCTTCGTCGCGCTCGCCCTCGCCGATGACGACCGTTCCGTCGAAATTGCACTGGTTCAGTGCGCGGCGCATGGCATCGACGGCTGCGCGATCGGCGTCGTGCTCGTTTCCGCGTCCGACCTGGTCGTAGGATGCAATCGCCGCGGCTTCGGTGACGCGTGCAAGTTCAAGCGTCAGGATGCGCTCAAGACCGTCGGACGTAATGATATCTGCCATGATTTCCTCAGAAGCGTTCTATGCGGACCATACAGGGTTGTTCCATGACCGTCCCAGTGGACACAATGGCGGCCAGGGCCTTGGCCATGGCGTCCTCGCGCGCCTCGTGGGTGATCATGACGACGGGCACGGCCTCGCCGGGTGACCTGCTGCGCTGCAGCATGGATTCGATGGAGATCGCCTGGTCGGCGAGGCATCGCGACAGGACGGCGATGACGCCGGGACGATCGATCACGGTGAACCGCAGGTAGCAGGCGCCAACATGGCTCGCCAGCGGCACGATTTCAGGGCGCGAGATCGTCGCGGCGGGTGCGCCGAAGGCTGGCAGGCGAACTCCACGCGCGATGTCGAGGATGTCCGCCATGACTGCCGAGGCCGTCGGGCCCGCTCCGGCGCCGCGGCCCTCGTAGACCGATTTTCCAACAAGGTCGCCCTCGGCAACGACCGCATTGAAGACGCCATCGACGTCGGCAAGCGGCGTGCCGTGCGGGACCATTGCAGGGTGCACGCGCTGGGTGATGCCGCGGCCATTGCGGGAGGCGATACCGAGCAGCTTGATGCGGAACCCGAACTCATCGGCGAAGGCGATGTCGTCGGGTGTGATGCGCTCAATACCCTCGACATGGATACCGTCGAGGGCTGGCGCGTTTCCGAAGGCCACGGCCGCCAGCAACGATAATTTGTGAGCGGTGTCCATGCCGCCGATGTCGAAGGTGGGATCGGCCTCGGCATAGCCAAGCTTCTGCGCCTCGGCGAGCACGTCGCCGAAGCTGCGCCCCGAGGCTTCCATGGTTGTCAGGATATAATTGCAGGTTCCATTGAGAATGCCATAGACGCGCGAGATGCGGTTGGCACCCAACCCCTCGCGCAGGGCCTTGATGATCGGAATGCCGCCGGCAACGGCTGCCTCGAAATTGAGGGCGAGGTTGCGCTGCTCGGCGGCCTTGGCCAGCGCGACGCCGTGATGCGCAAGCAGTGCCTTGTTGGCCGTGACTACGGGCAGTCCGCGCGCGATGGCGGCTTCGACAGAGGCCTTTGCGACACCGCCCTCGCCGCCCATCAACTCGACATAGAGGTCGATGTCGGCCGTGTTCGCCATCTCGACAGGATTGTCGAACCAGGTGACGCCAGCCATCGGGAACCCGCGATCCTTGCCCCGGGCGCGTGCCGAAACGGCGGCGAGTTGAAGCGGGCGTCCGCAGCGCGGTGCGAGGGCGAAGCCCTGCTCGCACAGGATACGTGCAACCGAGGCCCCGACTGTGCCGAGACCGGCGATGCCTACGCGAAGTGATTTCATTGTGCTGCCGTGCGGTTTTGTATGGCCGCCAGGTCGATGGGCGGGGATGAGAGAAATTTGCGGACGTTGCGGGCGGCCTGACGGATGCGATGCTCGTTCTCCACCAGGGCGATGCGGACGTGCGTGTCGCCGTATTCGCCGAAGCCGACGCCGGGCGCGACGGCGACCTTGGCGTGTTCCAGAAGCAGCTTCGAGAACTCCAGCGACCCGAGTGGACGGAACGGCTCGGGTATTGGGGCCCAGGCAAACATCGAAGCTTCGGGCGGCGGAATGTCCCATCCGGCGCGGGCGAAGCCGTCGACCAGGACGTCACGGCGCGACCTGTAGATTGCACGCATCTCGTCGACGCAGTCCTGCGGGCCGTTCAGTGCGGCCGCAGCGGCGACCTGGATGGGCGTGAAGGCGCCATAGTCGAGATAGGACTTGATGCGACCCAGCGCGTGGATCAGGCGCTCATTGCCGGCGGCAAACCCCATGCGCCAACCGGGCATGGCGTAGGTCTTGGACAGTGAGTTGAACTCAACCACCACGTCCTTGGCGCCCGGCACCTGCAGCATCGAGGGGGGCGGCGTGGCGCCGAAATAGATCTCGGCATAGGCGAGGTCGGAGAGGACCCAGAGCCCCTTGGCCTTGGCGAACTTCACGACCTCGGCGTAGAAGTCGAGATCGACCACCTGCGCCGTCGGGTTGGAGGGGTAACTGACCACGACAGCCGTTGGCGGCGGTACAGCGTGGCGCACGGCACGCTCCATGCCGCGCAGGAACTGCTCGGGGCTTGATGCCTCGACGTGGCGGATCGAGGCGCCCGCGAGGATGAAGCCAAAGGCATGTATCGGATAGGACGGGTTTGGCACCAGGATCGTGTCACCCGGCGCGGTCATGGCTTGCGCGAGATTGGCAAAGCCCTCCTTGGACCCGAGCGTTGCGATGACTTCCCGGTCGGGGTCGATCTTGACGCCGAAACGTCGGGCATAATAAGCGGCCATGGCCTTGCGCAGGCCCGGGATGCCACGCGACGACGAGTAGCGATTGGTCCGCGGGTTGGCCACGGTCTCCACGAGCTTGTCGACGATGTGCTTGGGCGTGGGCATGTCTGGATTGCCCATTCCGAAGTCGATGATGTCCTCGCCAGCCGCCCTCGCCTTCGCCTTGAGACGATTGACCTCTTCGAACACATAGGGTGGCAGGCGCTTGATGCGCAGGAACTCAGTCGTCACGGACGGCAGACCCTCCTTGAATCGGGGCGGTGCTATCTTGAGCCGTCAGGCTCTTTGGTCTTTGCCGCCGGCGCTGCCGGCGGGGGCGGTGCCGCGGGTGCGGCGCCTGCGCGCAGTTCCTCCGCCGAATGCTTGGCGTGATCCCGGTCTGCGACCAGGCCGTCCACGATTTCCCGACGCTGCGATTCGGTGGTCGTCAGCTCGCGTGCCGCCGGCTGGCTCCCGACTTTCGGGAATTCGGTCGGGGCGTCGGCCTTCTGGATGCGCGGTGCGGGTTCTTCCTCGGCAAGGGGATCGATGACGTCGCTGGAGACAGCGGCTGGCGCGGAGGCAGGCTTCACCACCGTGGCCGTCTCCGGCTTTTTCGCGGCTGTATCAGCGGGCTTTGCAGCATCCGTCACGCCGTCAACCCAGGTTGACGGCTTCGTCCATTCCGGCATGGTCGAGCAACCGGCAAGCAGGCCCACTGAAACGGCCACGATCAGCATTCTCAAATCAAGGCGCGTCATCACGCGTCAGCTCCAGGATGTTTGGCGCCGGAGCTACCATGCTCCGACGCAATGTCCAGCCGCAATTTTGCGCCAAAGCGGACTGAAACTCCACCTTTAATATTGGTTGGATAAAGGCGTAAAAGTACGCATGCGTTCGCCGCACCCCGTTCGCCCGCTTGCTTGCGAAACCGGAGGGGGACGGCCGCCGTCAGGACCGCCTTGGAGACCATCATGCAGGACAGGACCAGCAAGACCTCGTTTCAGGTCAAGGACCCCGCGGAATTTTCGCGCAACATGATCAAGGTCGCCATCCAGAGCCAGCGCCTCGTTACCGAGTTCATGAAAGCGCAAGCCAAGAGCCCGGCGCAACCTGGCTCTGCAGACCCCCTCAATCTCGGACAGACTTTCATCGATTTCCTAAGCCAAGCGATGCGCCACCCGGGACACTTCGTCGAAGCCAACATCAAGCTTTGGCATGAATATCTCAATCTCTGGCAGCACACGGCGCGGCGTCTCATGGGCGAGGATACGCAGCCCGTGATCGAGCCGAGTGCCGGTGACAAGCGATTCAAGGATCGCGACTGGAGCGAAAACCAGGTCTTCGACTTCATCAAGCAGTCCTACCTGCTTTCGGCGCGGTGGCTGCAGTCCACGATGGGCGACGTGCAGGGGCTGGACGAAAAGACCCGCAAGCGCGTTGACTTCTACACCAAGCAGTTCGCGGATGCCCTGAGCCCCTCGAACTTCCTGTTCACGAACCCGGAAGTCATGCGGGTGACGATGGAAAGCAATGGCGAGAACCTCGTCCGGGGCCTCGACAACCTCCTGCGCGACCTCGAGCGCGGCAAGGGACAGCTTGCGATCACGCAGACCGACATGGACTATTTCGAGGTTGGTCGCAACCTCGCCCTCACCCCCGGCAAGGTCGTCTACCAGAATGACCTGCTGCAGCTGATCCAGTATGAGCCGACGACCGAGCAGCAGTACCGTCGGCCGCTCGTTATCTTCCCGCCGTGGATCAACAAGTTCTACATCCTGGATCTCGGGGAGAAGAATTCATTCGTCAAATGGGCCACCGCGCGAGGCTACATCGTTTTTGTCGCTTCCTGGGTCAATCCCGACGAGCGGTTGGCGCAGAAGACCTTCGAGGACTACATGCGCGAGGGAATATTCGGCGCCCTCGATGCCATCGAAAAGGCAACCGGCGAAAAGGAAGTAAACGCCATAGGCTACTGCATCGGAGGAACGCTGCTGTCGGCCACCCTCGCCTACATGGCCGCCAAGGGTGACACCCGTATCAAGTCAGCGACTTTCTTCGCCGCGCAGGCTGATTTCTCCGAGGCGGGCGACCTGCAGGTTTTCATCGATGACGCGCAGCTTGCGTCGATGGAAGAGATGATGAAGGCGCAAGGCGGGTATCTCGATGGCTCGCAGATGGCAACCACCTTCAACATGTTGCGATCCAATGACCTGATCTGGAGCTTTGTCGTCAACAATTACCTGCTCGGGCGTGACCCGATGCGCTTCGACCTGCTTTACTGGAACTCGGATGCGACGCGCATGCCGATCCAGATGCACCTGTTCTATCTGCGCGAGTGCTATCGCGACAACAACCTGTCGCGCGGACGCATGGTTCTTGGCGGCGAGACGCTGGACCTGTCGAAAGTGAAGATCCCGATGTACCTGCAATCCTCGCGCGAGGATCACATTGCTCCCTTCAGGTCGGTCTATAAGTCGACGAAGCTGTTCAAGGGGCCGGTGACCTTCATGATGGCCGGATCAGGGCATATCGCGGGCGTCATCAATCACCCCGATGCAAAGAAGTACCAGTACTGGACCAACGACGCCCTGCCCGACACGGTCGAGGAGTGGATCGCGGGTGCGTCGGAGACGCCAGGCTCGTGGTGGCCACACTGGGACAAGTGGCTCTCGGAAAAATCGGGCGACATGGTGCCGGCACGAAAGCCCGGCAAGGGCAAACTCAAGGCGATCGAGGATGCTCCGGGAAGCTATGCAAAGATGAAGTGAACCGTTGCCGGCGACAATGAAGTCGCCGGGTTCACGGGATGAGCCTTTTGCTTCGGTTCTTCAGGCGAATGAGTGCACTGTCACCGCAAGTCTAATTCATGAGGCGCAGGGCGCCGCGAATGCGCACGGCAAGTTCGGCAAAGGCCTTCTTGATCTGGTCGGGCGAGTCGGCGGAATAGAACATGCCGGGTGATGCGCACTTTTCCAGGGCTGGGCCCAGCTTGGTGAAGTGCGGCCGGACATAATGCTCGAAGGCGCCATCGCCCTTGAGTTCCACGTAGCGCAGCTGGATCACGGCAACGCTTATGCCGCGCGCCTTGATATCCTCGCAAGGCGTGTTGCTGATCGGGCCTGAGCTGATGCGGTTCCAGTCAAACTGCATGCCGTCGGACACGATGATGACGAAATTGCGTGGGCGATCCTTTGTGCCGTCACCGTTCTGGGATGGCAGCGTGCCCTTGCCCGTGTTGAGCGTAGGTGTCAGCAACGAGGCGCTATTCCAGCTATTGTGCACAATGCCGCTGAGCTTGAAATTCGACACCGCGTTTCTTGCTTCGGTGAAATTGTCGGTCATCGTAAGACGCGGCTCGAATGTCCTGCTCATGCCGGCAAGGCTGTATCGCACGACCTGGCCATCAAGCTGGACATCCTTGATCGTGTCCATGAGCATCGCGACATTCTGCTTCATCAGGTCGATCCTGAGCTTGATTCCCTTCGCATGCGCCTTGTCCGTTGATGTGGGCGCGCTTCCCATGTGGCAGGCGAAGGCGCAACCGGTCAGTTTGCGCAACGCGTCGCGGTCGGCTTCCGTTGCAGCAACACCCATCGACGCCGACGCATCAAGCCACAGCGATATGTCCATGGAACCACCGATCTCGATACCGGCTGTCGTCTGACCGGTCACGTCCATGGAACTGGTGCCAAGGATCCCGGCGAATGCCAGGGGAGCCGCGGCGGAGAAACTCGCAACAGCAGAGCGCTCGTTCCCGCTGCCGGAAAATGTGATGTTGAATGTCGGTGACAGCGCGGCTATCTCGGGCGTGAGGGTTGCGTTGAAGGTTGCCTTGGCCACCTTGGCGCGCTGGTCGTCAGGGGTTGTCTCGGACAGGGCAGCCAGCGTGGCCGCATCCAGCGCATCCTGCAATTGCATGCGCGTCGACAGCACTTTCGTCACGTCCACGGCCATCCCGATGGCGATCATCAGGGGCAGCAGGGCGAGGGCGAACATGATCGCCACATTACCGGATTTATCGCGCAACATGAGGGGCAACCTCTTCTTAAGGCTCTGCGCAATATGAGACGCGGTGGGTGAATTTTGTGTTTACGCGCCCTGCTCGTTGAACACAGGGTTAACACCTTCATTGCCGAATTTGGCTAGATTTAATCTCTGTCAATTCATCAGCCGCAACGCGCCGCGGATTCGCACGGCCAGTTCGGCGAAGGCCTCCTGTATCTGCTGGGGAGTGTCGGCCGAATAGAACATGCCAGGTGAGGCGCAAGCCTGGAGTGCGGGACCCAGATCATTGAAGCGCGGAGCGACCCAGTGCTCGTAGTGCACGTTGCCGGGATCAGGGACGTAGCGCAGCTGAATGACGGCGACAGGAATGCCTCGGCTCTTGATGCTTTCGCAGGCGGATGTGCCGATCGGGCCCGGGGCGATGCTATGCCAGTCGAATTGCATTCCGTCGGAGACGATCACGACGAAATTGCGGGGGCTCTCGGTTGTTCCATCGCCATTCTGGGCGGGCAGACTGCCCTTCGCCGTGTTCAGCGCCGGGGTCAGGCGTGAGGCGCTCTGGCTGTGGGTTGTGCCGCTCAGGGAGAAATTCTCGACAGCCGTGTGAAGGGCCTCGTAGTCCTCGGAAAGGGCGATCCTGGGCTCGAATGTCCGTGCCATGCCGGACAGGCTGTAGCGCACCACTTGCTCGGGCAACTGGACTGCGCGGATCTTCTCCATGAGCGCCAGCACATTCTGCTTCATCAGGTCGATCCTGAGGGTGATGCCGTTGTCGTGGGCCTTCTTCTGCGAGGATGGGGGGCCATCCATGTGGCAGGCAAAGAAGCAGCCAGTCAGCGCCTTCAGCTTGTCGCGGTCGACCTCTGTCGCCGCGACGCCCATGGAGGCGGACGAGTCCAGCCACAGGTGGATATCCATCGCGCCGCCGATCGCAATGCCCGATGACGTCTGACCGGACACGTCCATGGTTTCCATGCCGAGAATGCCGGCAAAGGCCAGGGGCATGTCCACCGTGAAGGAGGCGGTCGCCGACTTGTTGTTGCCCAGCTCCGTTATCGAAATGCTGAATTGCGGTGACAGGTCGCGAAGGTTTTCCGGAAGGCTCGAGAGGAATGTCGTCTGTGCCACCTGCTCGCGCAGGTGCGAGGGGGTCGTTTCGGCGAGGGCTGCAAGTGCCGCCGCATCGAGCGCGTCCTGCATCCTGGTTTTCGTCGACATGACATTGCCAATATCGACAGCCACGCCGATGGCGAGCAGCAGCGGCACAAGGCACAGCGCGAACATGATGGCGACGTTGCCAGAGCGGTCACGAAGCAAAGGCGAACCCTCCAATTCCAGCGATCCGCTAAAATTGGAACGGTCAGAGTGAATATTCCGTTGATGCGGCCAGCTTGCTCCTATCAAGCTTAACGCGGCCGGAATTGCGCGGCTTACCGCTCTATCGGCTCTGCTGCAGTGCCTTCAATTTTTCCTTGTCGTGGCTGGCCTTTTCGAATTCGCCGAGGCTGACATAGGCCTTGGCGCGATTTTCATAGGGCAACGGCTCGTCGGGCGCGAGGCGGATCGCATCGGTGTAGTCGGCGATCGCTGCCAACCAGTCGCCCTGGTTGCCTCGCGCACGGCCGCGCGCATTGAAGTACCGCCATTGCGTTGGATCGATCGCTATAGCGGCAGACAGATCGGCATTCGCGCGCTCGGGCCGGCCAGCCTCCCGATGGGCAAGACCCCGATAGTACAATGCCGTGCTATCCTTGGGATCCTTCTGCAGGACCTTGTCCAGATCCTTCATCGCGAGCTCGTGCTTGCCATGCAGCAGGAGCACTTCAGCGCGGTTTCTGTAGTAGAGCATATCATCCGGGGAAAGCCTGATGGCGGCAGCGTAGTCTGCTTCGGCTTCGG
Source organism: Alphaproteobacteria bacterium (assembly GCA_040381215.1). Taxonomy (GTDB): domain Bacteria; phylum Pseudomonadota; class Alphaproteobacteria; order Micropepsales; family Micropepsaceae; genus SZUA-430. The sequence continues at coordinate 16,992 of JBEIHO010000002.1, forward strand.
CCAATCGGGAGGTGTTTCCGTAGACGACGCCCCGGTCATTGAAGGCTTCGTGGTAATCCGGCTTGAGGCGGATGGCCTCCGAATAATCGGCGAGGGCACCGTTGTCATTGCCTGCGTCGGAGCGTATCGCGCCACGATTGAAGAATGCTTCGGGGTCCGATGGATACTGCTTTATAGCCTCGCTCATGTCTGCTTCGGCGCGGACGAGATCTTCCTTCTTCCAGTGGGACAAGCCGCGCAGGAAGTAGGCCATTCCATAATCCGGGATCAGGCGTATAGCTTGTGTGAAGTCCGCGATTGCTGCATCGAAATTTTCAAGCTGGTTCTGCACATGGCCGCGCCCGTAATAGGCACGGGCGATTTCTGCGTCGATCTCGATGGCCTTGTTGAAATCCTGCAAGGCAGCAGGGAGGTTTTTCAGCTCGACGTGATCCCATGCCCTTCCGATGAATGAATTGCTGGCTTTGGGATCTACGCGGATGGACTCGCTGTAGTCCTTGGCGGCGAGTTCCCATTTGCGCATGTCGTCGTGAACCTGGGCGCGTCCATGGAAGTACTTTGCTTCGGTGGCATCGATGGCGATCGCACTGCTGAAATCAGCCAGCGCGCCATCAAGCTGCTTGAGATGGCTCTTCCTGAGCCAGGCGCGCTCGAACAGCGCATCGGCAAACTTGGGCTCGATCTTCAGGGCCTGGTTGAAGTCCTGGAGTGCGCCATCGAAATCCTTCATCTCGGCGCGTCCAAAGCCGCGGGCATAGAAATTGCGGGCGCTCTTGGGGTCGAGGCTGATGGCCTGAGAAAAGTCCGCGTCGGCTTCCTTCAACTTGTTCCCGTAGAGCTGCGCCCATCCCCTGCCCCGAAATGCGAGCGCATAGCCGGGACGGATTCGAATGGCTTCGGAAAAGTCCGCGAGAGCCTTTGCCAGATCGTCAGAGTCACTGTGTGCCCAGGCCCTGCCGAACCAGGCTTCGGCGAAGGCTGCGTCCTGCTCTATTGCCCGCGTGTAGTGTGCAATGGCAGCCTTCTGGTCGTTCTTTTCAGCCGCTGCCTCGCCGCTCTCGAAAGCCTTCTGGGCTTCGGCATTGACGGATTGCGGCGTTTGTTTTTGCTCATCGGCCTCTGCCGGAACGGGCAGCAAGATACTGACGGCGAGCAGCAGTGCGGCGAGCTTTCCCTTGAACCCAAGCATGTTCCTGTGCCTTCCCCCCCAAGCGCCCCTGAACGCTATTAGGCCTGCGGCGCAACAAACAAGCCGAATTTGGCAAGGGCAAGTGCCTGATGTTAACCAGTGATCGCATTTGTTAACCCTGCCCCTCTAGTTTGCGGTTGAAATCACGGGCGGAGCTGCGCTTGCCGAAACAATGCATCCTGATTGGTGCGCCGGTGGATTCCGGGCAGAGGACGCAAGGCTGCATCATGGGGCCTTCGGCCTATCGCGTTGCGGGACTTGCCAGCACGATACGAGAGCTTGGGCATGGCGTGGAGGATTGGGGCGATGTTTCGCCAGCCCCTGCCGCACAGGCGGTAGCCCTGTCCCCGCACGTCCATGCGGCGGCCGAGACTGTGGCATGGACCCATGCGCTTCGTGCGATTGCCGAGCGCGCCATGCAGACGGGGCGCTTTCCGATCTTCATGGGTGGAGACCACGCCATGTCGCTTGGGACGGTGGCCGGGATTGCTTCACAGGCACATGCCTCCGGGCGGAAGCTCTTCATCCTCTGGCTTGATGCGCATTCCGACATTCACACACCGCAGAGTTCCTCCTCCGGAAATTTTCACGGCATGCCGGTTGGGTACATTGCGGGCAGACCGGGGTTTGACGGGTTCCCGCCGTTCCCGCACCCGATCCCCGAAGAAAACATCTGCCTGTTTGGCTTGCGTTCCATCGACCCGGCAGAGCAGTCCGCGCTGCAGGGGCGTGCCTATCATGTCAACGACATGCGCGTTCTCGACGAGCGAGGGATCGTGGCGCCCTTGCGGGCTTTCCTCGAGAGGGTCGCGCACGAGAAAGGCATGCTGCATGTATCGCTGGATGTCGATTTCCTCGATCCATCGATCGCGCCGGGCGTCGGAACGACGGTGCCGGGCGGCATCACGTTCCGCGAGGCGCATCTGGTCATGGAACTCCTGCACGAGCAGAACCTTGTCACTTCGCTCGATCTGGCCGAGCTGAACCCGTTCCTCGACGAGCGCGGCCGCACGGCCCGGCTGATGGTGGACCTGGTGGGCAGCCTGATGGGACGCAAGGTCTTCGACCGGCCAACGCAGGGCGCGGGTTGATGCCATGAGCGCCCCGTCCCGCCTCGCCCTCGTTCCCTTCCTCAGCGTCGAGAACATGATGCGCCTGGTGCTGCATCTCGGCGTCGAGCGCGTTCTTGCAGATCTCGCGTCGGAGATCGAGGCGCACTTCCTGCGGTGGGAACACTTCGACAAGACACCCCGCGTGGCCAGCCACTCGCCCGTGGGCGTGATCGAACTGATGCCGACGTCGGATGGAGCCCTCTATGGCTTCAAGTACGTGAACGGCCACCCCAAGAACATGCAGGCGGGATTGCAGACGGTGACTGCCTTTGGCGTGCTGGCGGACGTCTCGACCGGCTATCCGCTGCTGGTCTCGGAAATGACGATCCTGACGGCGTTGCGGACGGCGGCGACCTCGGCGATGGCGGCGCGCCACCTCGCGCCAGCGGGCGCGCGCGTGATGGCCATGATCGGGAATGGCGCGCAGTCCGAATTCCAGGCGCTGGCTTTTCGTGCCATCTGCGGCATCGACCATGTGCGTCTTTACGACATCGATCCCCTCGCCACGCAAAAATGCGCATCGAACCTGGCGGGATCGGGATTGCATGTCACCGCCTGCCGGTCGGCAGAGGCTGCGATCGAGGGCGCGCAGATCATCACGACCTGCACCGCCGACAAGCAGTATGCGACGATCCTGACCGACAACATGGTCGGCGGCGGCGTCCATATCAACGCAATCGGCGGCGACTGCCCGGGCAAGACCGAACTGCACCGCGACATCCTGCTGCGGTCCGACATTTTCGTCGAGTACGCGCCACAGACGCGCATCGAAGGCGAGATCCAGCAACTGGCGCCGGATCATCCTGTCACTGAATTATGGGAAGTGATGGCCGGACGGGCGCGCGGACGGACGCGGGCAGACCAGGTCACGCTGTTCGACGGCGTCGGTTTCGCGATCGAGGACTTTGCCGCGCTGCGCTATGTGCATGACCGGGTCGCCGGCACGGGGTTCGTGCAGAACCTGGACATGATCGCGGATCCGGATGATCCCCGTGACCTCTACGGGATGCTGATGCGCGCAAAATCATCGTGACGCTGGCGCCTGTGGAAAACGCGCAGGCGGCGTCCATGAGGTCGCGCAAAACCCGGGTCTTTTGGGCTTTTGGTCGCATTACATCTTCGTAGGTTGAATGCGGCCCGGCGGTGCATTAGCTATTGCAGCATAAAATTGTGCACCGCAGCAAATTTCCGGAGTTCGTCATGAAGAATGTCATGATCGCGTCTGCCTTCGCCATTTCGCTGGCGGGCCTGGCATCAACGGCAAAGGCCGACAACTTCCTCGTTTCACTGCTGCAGAGCGTCCGCTGGCAACCGCCCAAGTGCACCGCGCCGGAAGTGCTGACGCAGGTCAAGGACCGCGCCGGCAACATCCATTTCGTTTGCCGGAAGCCGAAGACCGCGCAATAGACAGCGGAAGCACTCACAGGCGATCATCCCCTGCCCGCGCTTCACAATGGCGCATGGCCGCGCTGTCACCCGGTCGCGTCTTGTCGTGGTAAACGTCCCAGTTCGGCCGCAATTGACCGCGATGGTCGCGCGGACTGCCACCCTCCGAGGACGTTTCATGATGCTTCCTGGCCTGATGCGAAAGCCTGCTATCGCCGTTCTGGCAGCCTCTCTTGTCGTGTCGCTGGTAGCGCCCGCGATCGCCGATAGTGGCGCAACCCCGACGCGCAGCGTCAGTGCACCCCAAAAGACGCTGAAACCCTTCGGATCCGAGAAGGAACTTCTCGCATTCCTCAAGGCCCGCCAGAAAAAGCCAGAGACCCGCAAGTTCTACCCGCCCAGCGCGCCGCCGCCGCCGCCCGCGCCTGTACCCACCGCTGCAGCCGAGGCATCAACGTCGGCTGACGGGGCAAGCAGCATCACCAACACGCAGGAAGCCGGCGTCGACGAAGGCGGGATCGTGAAGATGAAGGGCGACCTTCTGGTCGTTCTCAGGCGGGGACGCCTTTTCACGGTGTCCACGCGCGGCGGTGGCCTGTCGCCGATCGACGCCATCGACGCCTTCCCACCGGGCATCAATCCTCGTGGCGACTGGTACGACGAGATGCTGATTGCCGGCGATCGCGTGATCGTCATCGGTTACAGCTATGGACGTGGCGGCACGGAGATCAATCGCTTCCGCCTGGGCAGTGATGGAAAACTTGCCTATGAAGATACGTATCATCTGCGGTCGAATGATTATTACTCATCGCGCAATTATGCGTCGCGGCTGATTGGAACGCGCCTTGTTGTCTATACGCCGCTCTATCTGCCGTGGAACGCATGGGAGAACATGAACTGGTTGCCTGCCCTGCGCCGCTGGCGCGGGACTTCGGCGGAGGGGTCTTTTACCCCCACGGCGTCGGCAACCAGCATCTTCGTGCCGCACAATACGCTGTCGTCGACAAAAATGCCCACAGCGCTGCACTCGGTTACATCGTGCGACCTGGCGGCGGCTGAGCTCGCCTGCAATGCCACGGGCGTGATGGGCGGTTCCGGACGCACGTTCTATGTCTCATCCACTGCCGTCTACGTCTGGGTTGGTGCCTCCGGCCTTGTCATTGAAGACCGCAAGGAACCGACGGCCGTTCTCTATCGCATGCCCCTGGACGGCGGTGCGCCTTCTGCCATCGGCGTGCGCGGCATGCCGACCGACCAGTTCTCGTTCCGCGAGGACGCGCAGGACGGCATTCTCAACGTGCTGGTACGCAGCGAAGGCGGTGGCGATGCCATGTGGCGCCCGGAGTTCTCGTCGGGCACGGTTTCGCTGTTGCGCGTGACGCTCAATGCCTTCAACGACGGTGCTGCCGAGGCTGACCGGAAGGCTTACCGCCTGCTGCCCGACACGGACGGTAATCGTTGGGCGTTCCAGAACCGCTTTGTGGGCGACTATGTGCTTTACGGCAAGGGAGCTGGTTGGGGCGGTCCGCTCCAGCAGACCACGGTCGTCGCGGCGTCCGTCCGCGGCGCGTCGCTGGCCGTCATTCCGCTTTCACACGGTGTGGATCGCATCGAGGCGATGGGACGCGAGGCGGTGGTTATCGGCGGTGACGGACGGGACCTGCACTTCCGCGCCATCGAACTGACCGCTGGCTCCATTCCTCAAGTCGGTGATGCCTACATCATGGAAGGCGCCTCGCAGGGTGAGACCCGGAGCCACGCCTTCTTCTTCAAGCCGGAGGCCGTGGCTGATGCCCGGGACAAGAGCGCGGGTCTGATGGGCTTGCCTGTCACGCGGGCGGGACGGCCGGGTTTCATGCAACTGGTCGAGAACTCGTCTGCCATCGTGTTCGTGCGACGGTCGGGGCGGCGGTTTGCGCCGCTCGGCGAACTTGTGGCGAATGACGCGGCGGTCGTCGCCGATGGCTGCCAGGCATCCTGCGTCGACTGGTATGGCAACTCGCGGCCGATCTTCGTGGGATCGAGAACCTTCGCGCTGATGGGCTACGAGCTCGTCGAGGGCAAGGTGTCCTCGCGCAGGATCAAGGAAATCCGACGCGTGTCGTTCGCACCCGCGCCGGCCCGTCCTGCCAATTAAATGACAGGTCACCGCGATCCAATGGTCGCGGTGACCCTCTTCCCTTGAGAAATCCTACCAGGACCGGCCCTTGGCGGATGACGACTTCAGCGCGGCATCATAGGACTTGAGCGCTGCATTGAGCTGGGCTGGCGTTGGCAGAACGGCGCGGACTGGTCCCTGACCCTGGCCGTAGGACAGGTTCTGCACCGTGCCCGGCAGGCCCCGCGAGGCCACGATCTGCGAGCTGAAATGCTTGATCCCGTCTCGCACCAGGTTCGCGTAGACCGCGATGTTCATGCCAAGGTTCTTGCGCGTTACACCGCTGTCGACCAATACGCCACGTCCGAAGGCGATGACCTTGTCATCGACCTTGATCGACGTTGCAAAGAAGCTGTCGGTGTTGCGGGCGTTGATCATGTCGGCGGTGATGCCGCTTGCTCCCATATCGACGAAGATCAGCATCACGAGGCTCAGGCACTTGCCCGGCCTGATGTCGCAGCCAGTGATGCCAAACACATAGGGCAGATTGCCATCGACAAAGGTGACCACCGGGTTGTTTTCGCCCTCACGGATCTGCGCATCCTTCACGCCCATCTCGACGACCAGCGCCTTCACGGACTCCGGCGTGATGGTGTCGATGACCGCGCTCGGGTTGGCTATCTTGAGGTCAGCTTCCTGTGCCGCAGCGGGTGCGGGCGTCAGGCATGCGAACGCCGCGAGAGCGGCGAAGGTCGAGGCAAGTGTGTTGCGCATCGGGATCTCCATCGTGTGCAGGCTTGAAGCCTAAGCAGGCCTGCCACTCATGACAAAGGCAAAATTTGACCTCTCCACGCTGGTCCCTGCACGCGAAGGTCGTCCCTGGCACGTGCTCTCTCGGCGATGGCGGGGAAAGCCGACCGACGCGCGAACTGCCCGCGCCCCGGAACGCAAGGGTTGCAGCCAGGCGTGAGACAGTCCTTACACGATCCTCAAGGCGGATCGATGTCACCGGCGGCGTAGGCGCTTGTGATCGTGGCGACATGGCTTGCCAGGCTGCCGGCAGCAATTGCATCGCGCAGGCCCTGCATCAGGTCCTGATAATGGGTGAGGTTGTGCCAGGTGATCAGCATCGAAGCGAGGATCTCCTCTGCCTTCACAAGATGATGCAGGTAGGCGCGTGAATACTGGCGGCAGGCAGGACAGCGACAGCCTTCCTCCAAGGGACGCTGGTCATCGGTGTGGCGTGCATTGCGCAGGTTTACAGGGCCTCGCTTGGTGAAGGCCTGCCCGTTGCGACCCGACCGCGTCGGAAGCACACAGTCGAACATGTCGATGCCCCGCACGACGGCGCCGACAATGTCGAGTGGCTTTCCCACGCCCATCAGGTAGCGGGGTCGATCGACGGGCAGGTGGGGAACGGTGAAGTCGAGGACGTCGAACATGCGCTCCTGCCCCTCGCCGACGGCGAGGCCTCCAACCGCATAGCCGGGAAAACCGATCTGCTGCAGCGCCGCGGCCGATCGCGCGCGCAGGTGCGGATAGACGCTGCCTTGCACGATCCCGAACAAGGCGCGGCCCGGCGCTTCATGGAAGGCAGCCTTGGACCGCCGCGCCCATCGGGTCGATAGTTCCATCGAGGTTTCGGCCTGTGCCTCGGTCGCCGGAAACGGCGTGCACTCGTCGAGCACCATGTGAATGTCGGAACCCAGAAGGGCCTGGATCTCCATGGAGCGCTCGGGCGTGAGCAGGTAGTGCGCCCCATCGACATGCGACTGGAACGAAACCCCGTTCTCGTCGAGTTTGCGCAACTGTGCCAGCGACATGACCTGGAACCCGCCGGAGTCGGTGAGTATGGGGCGCGGCCAGTTCATCATTCGATGCAGGCCACCCAGCCGCGCGACGCGTTCGGCGGACGGCCGCAGCATCAAATGGTAGGTATTGCCGAGGACGATGTCGGCGCCCGTCTCGCGCACGCTCTCGGGCAGCATCGCCTTCACGGTGCCTGCGGTTCCAACGGGCATGAAGGCTGGCGTCCGGATTTCGCCGCGCACGGTGCGGATCAGGCCCGTCCGGGCGGTGCCATCGGTGGCGTGGACGTTGAATGTAAAGCCGGTCATGCCGGATTGCGTATCAGAAGACAGGCGTCACCGTAAGAATAGAAGCGGAAGCGCCGGGCGATGGCGTGATCGTAGGCTGCGCGCATGGTCTTGAGGCCACAGAACGCGGACACCAGCATGAACAGCGTCGAGCGCGGGAGATGGAAATTCGTCAGCAGCATGTCGGCGGTGCGAAACCGGTAACCCGGCGTGATGAAGATGCTTGTATCACCGGACCAGGCCGCAAGGGTGGGCGCACTCGCCGTCTCGACGGTGCGAAGGCTGGTCGTGCCGACGCAAAGGACGCGGTTGCCACGCGCCCTCGCTGCGGCGACGGCGGTGGCCGTCTCATGGGGGACGTCGCCCCACTCCGCGTGCATGACGTGGTCGCTGGTATCGTCCACCTTGACGGGCAGAAACGTCCCGGCACCAACATGCAGCGTCACATGGCGACGTTCGACGCCCCGCGCTGCGAGCGCTGCGAGGAGTTCCGGCGTGAAGTGCAAGCCCGCCGTCGGTGCGGCGACCGAGCCGTCCACCCGCGCGAAGATCGTCTGGTAGTCGGTGCCGTCCTGCGCATCGACGGTGCGACGCCCGGCAATGTAGGGCGGCAGCGGCATGGTGCCGTGGCGCGCGATGGCACTGTCGAGACCTGCGCCGGCGCAGTTGAAGGCAAGCAGGATTTCTCCCCCCTCGCGCTTGGCTTCGACTGTCGCCACGAAATCGGGCGAGAATGCGATCGCGTCTCCCACCTCCAGCTTGCGCCCCGGCTTGGCGAAAGCAGCCCAACGCTGCGCGTCATGTCGCTTGTGCAGCGTCACATCAATTCGGGCTTCCGCCGAGGCCCCGCGCGCCGGCCGGGTGCCGGACAACTGCGCGGGGATCACGCGCGTGTCATTGAAGACGCCGACATCTCCGGAGGCCAGAAGCGATGGCAAATCGCGCAGGGTGGCTTCCTCGAAGGAGGTTGCGCCCTCGCGGATGACGAGCAAGCGCGCGGCCTCTCGTGGCACCGCGGGCCTGAGCGCTATCAGGTCGGTGGGTAACTCGAAGTCGAAGTCATCGACGCGCAAGCCAAACCTATTTCCGGCCGGCAGCAGCCTTGCGCTGCTCCATGCGCTGGATGACCTTCTTCATCACATAGGGAGAGGTGAAGTGCGAGATGTCGCCGCCCAGCGACGCGATCTCCTTGACCAGGCGCGAGGCAATGGACTGGTGCTCAGCGCCCGCCATCAGGAACACGGTCTCGATGTCGCGGTTAAGCTGCATGTTCATGCCAACCATCTGGAACTCGTATTCGAAGTCCGAGACGGCGCGCAGGCCGCGGATGATTGTCTGGGCTCCCACCTTCTCGGCAAAGTGCATCAGCAGGACGTCGAAAGGCTCAACCGTGATGGTCACGCCCGCCTTCTTTGCAATTCGCGCGGTTTCGTGGCGCACCATTTCCACGCGCTCTTCAAGCGTGAACAACGGTCCCTTGGCCTCGTTGATGGCAACACCGATCACGAGATGATCAACCAGCTTGACGGCGCGCTCGATGATGTCGAGATGACCGTTGGTGATCGGGTCAAAAGTGCCCGGATAGAGCCCCGTCCGTTTCGTCATGCTGCTGATGTCCCCTTCGAACGCAACGGAGTGGCATCATATCGCGAGTCTGCGTCGACGAAACGTGTGTTTTTCAAGCACATGTCAGCTGCCCGCCGCCTCGCCCTCGCCTTCAACCTCTTCCGCGGTTTCACCGATGCGCTCAACCGAGACGACGCGCTCTCCTTCCGTCAAGCGGAAGACGATAACACCCTGGGTGGCGCGCCCCGCCTGGCGGATCTGGCTAACCGGAATGCGGATGGTCTGGCCTGCGTCGGTGATCAGCATCAACTGGTCCGTGGTTTCGACGGGGAAGGAGGCCGCAATGCGCGCGTTCTTCTTCGACATTCCCATGGCCACGATGCCCGAGCCGCCGCGACCGGTGACGCGGTATTCGTAGGCGCTGGAGCGCTTGCCGAAACCGCTTTCGGAGACCGTCAGGACGAATTGCTCCTGCGCGCCCAATTCGGCGTAGCGCTCGGTGGACAGGGCCACGTCGGCAACGCCTTCGTCAGCCTCGTCGGTGACATCGGGCGCCTCGGACCCTTCCTCGCCGGCGGCGCGGCGGGCGATTGCTGCCATCTTCAGGTAGGCGCGCGCTTCTTCCACCGACGTCTCGACATGGCGCAGGATCGTCATCGAGACGACCTCATCGCCGTCGGCCAGCTTGATGCCGCGCACGCCCGTTGAATCGCGACCCTTGAAGACGCGGACGTCATCGCACGAGAAGCGAATGCACTTGCCTGCACGCGTGGTCAGCAGCACATCGTCCGTCTTGTTGGAGAGTGACACACCAACGATGCCGTCACCTTCCGCGATCTTCATGGCAATCTTGCCCGTGGCGCGGATGTTGGTGAAGTCCGAGAGAAGGTTGCGACGCACGTCGCCCGACCTCGTCGCGAACATCACCTCGAAGCGATCCCATTCCTCCTCTGCCTCTGGCAGCGAGAGGACCTTGGTCACGGTCTCGCCTTCTTTCAGCGGCAGGAGATTGACGAGCGCCTTGCCCTTGCCCTGCGGGTTTGCCGGTGGCAAACGCCATGTCTTGAGAACATAGGCCATGCCGTTCGACGAGAAGAACAGCAGCGGCTGGTGGGTGTTGGCGACAAACAGGCTGGTGACGAAATCCTCGTCCTTCGTCGACATGGCCGAGCGGCCCTTGCCGCCCCGTCCCTGCACCCGATAGGAATTCAGCGGAACGCGCTTGATATAGCCCTGGTGCGTCACGGTGACGACCATGTCCTCGCGCTGGATGAGGTCTTCATCCTCGACTTCATCGCCGCCTTCGAGGATCTCGGTGCGGCGCGGGGTCGCGAATTCAGCCTTGATGGCGGCGAGTTCGTCGCGCACCACGGTCATGAGCTTTTCGCGCGAGCGCAGGATCTCGAGATATTCCTCGATGGAATTGCCCAGTCCCTGCAGGTCGTTGCCGATCTCGTCGCGACCGAGCGCCGTCAGGCGTTGCAGTCGCAGTTCGAGGATGGCGCGGGCCTGCTCGTCCGAGAGCTTGAGCGTGCCGTCGGCCTGCATCGCGTGGCGCGGATCGTCGACGAGGGCCACAAGCGGGGCCACGTCGAGGGCGGGCCAGTTGCGCTCGGTCAGGCGTGCGCGCGCGGTGGCCGCATCCGGGCTTGAGCGGATGATGCGAATGAACTCGTCGATATTGGCGACGGCAATGGCAAGGCCGACCAGGATATGGGCCTTGTCGCGCGCGTCGTTGAGCAGCTTGCGCGTGCGTCGCGTGACCACTTCCTCGCGGAAGTTCACGAAGGCGCGCAGCATGTCCTTGAGGTTCATCAACTGCGGCCGGCCCGCATCGAGGGCCAGCATGTTGACGCCGAAGGACGTCTGCATCGCGGTGTAGCGGAAGAGCTGGTTCAGCACGACGTCGGCCATGGCATCGCGCTTCAGCTCGATGACCACGCGCATGCCCTGCCGGTCGGATTCGTCGCGGGCGTCGGAAATGCCTTCAATCCGCTTTTCGCTGACAAGCTCGGAGATGCGCTCGAGCAGGTGGGCCTTGTTCACCTGGTATGGCAACTCGGTGATGATGATGGCCTCGCGGTCCTTGCGGATGTTCTCGACGCTGGTGCGGGCGCGCACCACGACGCCGCCACGACCCCGGACGAGCGCCAGGCGGGCAGCGTTGCGCCCCATGATCTGGCCATAGGTCGGGAAGTCGGGACCGGGGACGATGTCGACCAGTTGCTCGATGCCGATGTCGGGATCGGCGATATAGGCCAGACAGCCGTCGATTACCTCGCCCAGATTATGCGGCGGGATGTTGGTTGCCATGCCGACGGCGATACCGGCCGAGCCGTTGACGAGAAGGTTGGGTATGCGCGCGGGCAGGACAACCGGTTCCTCGTCCTGGCTGTCGTAGTTGGGCTGGAAATCGACGGTATCCAGGTCGATGTCCTCGAGCAGCGCCTCGGCGGCGCGCGTCATGCGGACTTCGGTATATCGCATGGCCGCCGGCGGATCGCCGTCGACCGAGCCGAAATTGCCCTGCCCGTCGACGAGGGGCACGCGCATCGAGAATACCTGCGCCATGCGCACCAGCGCGTCGTAGACCGATTGGTCGCCGTGCGGATGGTACTTACCAATCACGTCGCCGACCACGCGGGCCGATTTGCGGTAGGGCTTGTTGTGGGTATAGCCCGCCTCGTGCATCGAATAGAGAATGCGGCGGTGGACGGGCTTGAGGCCGTCACGGGCATCAGGAAGGGCGCGGCTCACGATCACGCTCATCGCGTAATCGAGGTACGAGCGCTTCATCTCGTCTTCGATGGTGATGGGGATGATTTCGCCACCGGGACGGCCGGGCGAACCGGCGGACGGGCTATCGTTTTTTTTGTCGGACAAGGGGGTCTGTGGCCAGTTTGTCGATGAAGCGCGGACCTTACCCTTTCCCGGATGCCAAGCCTAGGAAAAACAAGCGAAATCCTGCTGTTTCGATGTGCAGAAACCAGCCAAAAACCGCCCGTGCTGTGGATGCTTCGCCACAGTGGTCGGGAAGCTTCGGAAACCTGTCGCTTTCAGGCCTCCTGCGATGACGTCACGGCCCGTGGATTTCCGGTCGACAGAAACAGGAAAAGGCCCGCCGCCAGCATGAGGGGCGAGGTGAGGGCTCCGGTAACGGCGTCGCCGCGTCCCACGGTCATCAGCAAGTGGAAGGCTGCATTCCCGCTGAGAAAGGCGGCAAAGGCATAGGAGGCCGGTACCATGATCGGGCTTGCCGCCCAGACCAACGGCGTCAGCAGGAACAGGACGATCAAGGTGCCGCTCATGTTGACCAGCCAGAGCTCGAAGTTGAAAGGCGTGATGTTGAGCGACGGCAGCAATTCGGTCAGAAGCCGCTCGAGGTCGCTGTAGAAGCCAAATGTGCCATGCGCCCCCTCGTCGACGATGTGCAGCGCAAAAACCAGGCAGGCCAGAAACCAGGCGACAGTCCAGCGGGACACGGAACGGATCATGTCATTGCCCTCCCCTTGCAGGCGCCAGACGCGCCTTCGGATGTCGTTGTAGCGCACCCACTGTCGGCAGCCTTGACCTGGGTCAAGCCAGCGCCGCCCCGTCCGGGCACAGCACGGGCGCGAAACCGCCTCCGGGCGTTCGGAAATTCGTGGTCTGGCCACGATAGAGGCGCGCCAGTCGCATGAAGGCGCGACCTTCGTAGGCATAGGCGCGAATGTCGCAGCGCATCTCGCCAAATCCGGGCACCTCGATGCGCGAGGGCGGCACCAGTGCCTGGGCCACGTAATCCCTGCTTTCGATGATGGCCTCCCAGGTCCGCCGCGTCAGCTTGGCGCCCGCATAGACGCCGCGCGACCCAAAGCCGCTCAGCGGCTTGAAATAGAGATGATCCCGCCGCGCCCAGAGGCTTGCCGTGTTTTCCGGCGACAGGACGACGGTTTCCGGAACGGCGGCGGCGAGCGCTGCGCGTGCGTCGGCGCGCAGCCCGGCCGCTTCGAGGAACCCGGGGTCACTCATCAGCGTGAGGTTGCGCTTGCAGGCGAGCAGCGCATGCGCGCGCGGGCCGGGGGTGATCCATGCGGCGCCCGCCTCGAGCGCGGCGCGCAAGGGGGCGTCTTCAGGCCGGTCGAGGGCGAAACTGGTCAGGCGATTGTAGACGAGATCGATGCGCTGGTTTCCGTGGACCAGCGCGCCATCGCGGAACGACAATTCACGCGGATCGGCGACGAGGGCGTCAATGCCGTGCGCCTTCAGTTCGCGGGCCGCCAGGTGGAACTCGAGGCCAAGGAACTGGGTTTCCGGCGTATCATCGATGATGGCCACGCGTTGCAACTCTCCCCTGCCCGCCTGCGACCATTCATGGCGCACCTGGCGCACGAACAGGTCCGACCAGTACGACAGGGGATGGGCGCCGGGTTTGCCGGCCCTGAACCGTGCATCATCCATCAGGGCGCCATGAAATGCGCCGCCTGCGTTGGTGTTGATCTCGATGAGCCTGGGGCCCTGCGGCGTGAGATGGAAGTCGTAGCCGGAGAACAGTCCGAAATCGGGCTGCATCGGGGCGTGGGCAAGCCGTGGGGCAAGACGCAGGACGTTGTCCCGATAATACGGTGACATGACCAGCGCGTGTACGGCGGCCACGACCTGGTCCATGGCGTCACGGTCGGCGCGGGACAGGCTGACCTCGGCCGCCGCAACACGCCCCTTCAGGCCGGGGTCATCGCTCGTCGTGTCGCCGATCGCGAGGGCGCTCATGCGGCCCGACCTTCGAGCCAGAGGGCGGTCGCGGCGAAAGTCTCGGGACGAAGCGTGTAATGCATCCAGCGGCCACGCTTTGTTGCGGCCACGAGTTCGGCTGCGACCAGGATCTTCATGTGATGGCTGGTCGTTGCCTGCGAGAGGCCCAACACGCGCTCGATGTCGCAAGCGCAGACCTTGCCCTCGACGGTACAGCAATCGGGCCCGGGCGTTCGCAGGAAGTCGAGAATGCGCAGGCGGGCCGGGTCGCTCAGGGCCTTGAAAATGAGCTCTGTTTTCATGGCCGCTTATGTATCGATAGATTTCGATATGTCAATATGCCGGGCTCAGGCCAAGGCGCGGTTCCAGTCGCGTCCTTTTGGCTGCGCTGGCGGCGCCATCGCGATGGGCAGGCGCGGGACTTGCCAGGTTTCAGGGTCGGAGGGCGAGGCCAGGGTGCTGCCTGCTGCGTCGTTGCCGAGTAGCGCCCGCACCTGGTTCTGTTCGGCGAGTGACAGGGCTTGGAAGGAACGCCGCAGCTCGTTCAGGCACCAGGCGCGGTAGGGGCTTGCCGGGACCTCGATCTCGGCGTCGTTGCAGAGGAATTTGGCGGTGCTCGCCCCTTTTACCAAGGCATCGGCGTGCGCCTTGAGCTCGGGAAGGTGCACGCTTGCCGCGAGGCGCAGCAGGGCTGACAGTGCCCCGGGGATCACCTCCACCGGGGGGCGGCCTGCCTGATCGTCCGGCGTGATGGCCCAAAGCCGCGCCGCCCAGAGAAGCGTGCGCGGCGCGCGCTGGCGCATGATGCCGGACGGCGTCGGATCGGAAAAAAAATGCCGGAACATGGGGCCGAAGAGACCGATATCGGCGATGGTGGGGCGCTCGCCCATCACGAAGGGGTGGCGCGCGAGGGCCTCTTCCATGGCCTCGAGCGTGGAGAGGTAGACCTTCTCGATGGCGCTGCGGTTTTGCGCGGTCACCCCGTCGCGGCGCAGATAGACGTGCTGCTGTCGCAGCAGGATGATCTGGCGGCGCAGGAAGAAAGGCAGTGGCACGTCCCGCAGCATGCCGCGGGCCAGCCGCGCGCTCATCAGGCGGGCGTCGTCCGGGAAGGACCAGCGATAATGAAGGGCCGGTCGCCAGAGCGCCTCGTCGCCGAAGTCCTCGAGCAGAAGCGCGACGAAACCCGCGACGGGTTCTGCCGGCAGGAGCGAAGGCCCGGGGTGTGTCGCCTCAAGATGACGGATCGTCAGCGTTGTGTCGGTGAGCCACGTGCCGTCCGGCAGTTCGACCTGGGGCATCTGCAGGATGCCGGTTGCCCGACCGCAGGCGCGGAAGCTTGCCGTTGTCATCTCGCGCAATTCGTAGGGGATCCCCTTGGCGCGCAGGTAGGCCTCGAGCTTGCCTGTGAAATACGACAGGTCGAGACCGTGGACGATCAGTCTGGGCTGCTGGGAGGGCGCGTGCTTGTCCATCAGGAAAGCCTGTCATGGCCCGCGCGGGCGAACCATGACAACTTCACCGGGGATCAGAACGGGATTTCGTCGTCGGCGGAGGCCGCGAAATCGTTGTCGTTGCCGCGACTACCGCCGCCGCCGCCGCCGATCGCCCTGCGGCCACCGCCACCGCCCATGGAAGCGCCCTCGAGCGCCGTGTCGCCGCCCTTGCCATCAAGCATCACGAGTTCGCCGCGGAAACGCTGCAGCACGACTTCGGTCGTGTACTGCTCCTGGCCGTCCTTGTTCTGCCACTTCCGGGTCTGGAGTTGCCCTTCGAGGTACACCTTCGATCCCTTGTGGAGGTACTTCTCGGCCGTCTTGGCGAGATTTTCGTTGAAAATGACGACCTTGTGCCACTCCGTGCGCTCCTTGCGCTCGCCCGAGGCCTTGTCGCGCCAGGCTTCGGATGTGGCGACGCGCAGGTTGACCACGGGTTCGCCCGATGCAAGCTTGCGGACTTCCGGGTCGGCACCCAGATTTCCCACCAGAATTACCTTGTTGACGCCAGCCATACCCTTGTTCCTTCCATTCTCGCGTGTGCTCGTTCCAGGCTCCGGCGTTTTAACCAATGGACATGGGACGCCGCCACCGTTGCCGTGGTAATATGTTCCTGTTACGTTCTGAAAGTCAAGCGAAGATTCGTCAAATCTGTGGAGTGCAGTGATCCGTGGCCCGGGGACAACCGAACAAGCCTTCGATGCACAAGAAGATATCCATCCGGGGAGCGCGCGAGCACAACCTCAAGAACGTCGATGTCGACATCCCGCGTGACCAGCTGGTCGTGATGACAGGCCTGTCGGGTTCGGGGAAATCCTCGCTGGCCTTCGACACGATCTACGCCGAAGGGCAGCGGCGCTATGTCGAGAGCCTGTCGGCCTATGCGCGCCAGTTCCTCGAGTTGATGCAGAAGCCCGATGTCGACCACATCGAGGGCCTGTCGCCCGCGATCTCGATCGAGCAGAAGACGACGTCGCGCAACCCGCGCTCGACGGTGGGCACGGTCACCGAGATCTACGACTATCTGCGCCTGCTGTTTGCGCGCGTCGGCGTGCCCTACTCGCCTGCGACGGGATTGCCGATCGAGAGCCAGACCGTCAGCCAGATGGCCGACCGCGTGCTGGCGCTGCCGGAAGGCACGCGGCTCTACCTGCTTGCGCCCATCGTGCGTGGGCGCAAGGGCGAGTACCGCAAGGAACTTGTGGACCTGCAGAAGCGCGGCTTCCAGCGCGTGAAGGTGGACGGGGCCTATCACGAGATCGACAAGGTGCCGGCGCTCGACAAGAAGCTCAAGCACGACATCGACGTGGTCGTGGACCGCATCGCCGTGCGCCCCGACCTTGGCAACCGCTTGCCGGACAGCCTCGAGCAGGCACTGGGCCTCGCCGACGGGATTGCCGTCGTCGAGTTTGCCGACCGCAAGACCAAGGATGGCGACCCTGAACGTCTGATCTTCTCGGCCAGGTTCGCCTGCCCCGTCTCCGGCTTCACGATCCCGGAGATCGAGCCGCGCCTGTTCTCCTTCAACTCGCCGCATGGCGCCTGCCCGAAATGCGACGGCCTTGGCACGCAGATGTTCTTCGACGAGGCGCTGATCGTGCCGGACGAGAACGTGTCGCTGAAGGAAGGGGCGATCGCGCCGTGGTCCAAGACCACATCGACGCTCTATGGACAGACGCTCGAGGCGATCGCGCGCCACTACAAATTCCCGACGTCGGTTGCTTGGAAGGACCTGCCACGCAAGGCGCGCGACATCGTGCTGCGTGGTTCGGGAGAGGACGTGATCGCCTTCGTCTATGACGACGGCATGCGGCGCTATGAGACGAAGAAGACCTTCGAGGGCGTGATCCCGAACCTCGAGCGGCGCTATCGCGAGACGGACTCGGCCTGGATGCGCGAGGAGCTCGAGAAATTCAAGGACCAGAGCCGCTGCGAGGCGTGCGACGGGTTCCGCCTCAAGCCCGAGGCGCTGGCAGTCAAGATCGGCGGCAAACACGTGGGCGAGGTCTGCGACCTCTCGATCCGTGCGGCGGATGAGTGGTTCCGCACCATCGATGCCAAATTCAATTCCAAGCAGAAGGAAATCGCCGCGCGCATCCTCAAGGAGATCCGCGAGCGGCTGCGCTTCCTCAACGATGTCGGGCTTGAGTACCTGACGCTGTCACGCGGGTCGGGCACGCTTTCGGGCGGCGAGAGCCAGCGCATCAGGCTCGCCTCGCAGATCGGTTCGGGGCTGACGGGCGTGCTCTATGTGCTCGACGAGCCCTCGATCGGGCTGCACCAGCGCGACAACCAGCGCCTGCTCGACACGCTGCGCCGCCTGCGCGACCTGGGCAATACGGTGGTCGTGGTC
This sequence comes from Alphaproteobacteria bacterium, assembly GCA_040381215.1. Lineage (GTDB taxonomy): Bacteria > Pseudomonadota > Alphaproteobacteria > Micropepsales > Micropepsaceae > SZUA-430. The sequence continues at coordinate 35,019 of JBEIHO010000002.1, forward strand.
GAACATGACGAGGACGCCATCCGCACCGCCGACCATGTCATCGACATGGGTCCGGGCGCGGGCATCCATGGCGGCGAGATCGTGGCGGAAGGCACGCCCGAGGAGATCATGCGCAACCCGGCCAGCCTGACGGGGCAATATCTTGTGGGCCTCAGGCAGATCCCGGTTCCGTCCGAACGGCGCAAGGGCAATGGCAAGTCGATCAGGATCGTCGGTGCGCGTGGCAACAATCTGCGCAACGTGTCGGCAGAGATCCCGCTCGGCACGTTCTGCTGCATCACGGGCGTTTCAGGTGGTGGAAAGTCGACGCTGATCATCGAAACACTATTCAAGGCGGCGGCACGCCGGCTGAATGGCGCGCGCGAGACCCCTGCCCCGCACGAGCGCATCGAGGGCCTGCAGCATCTCGACAAGGTGATCGACATCGACCAGTCGCCCATCGGACGCACGCCGCGCTCGAACCCGGCTACTTATACCGGTGCCTTCACGCCGATCCGCGACTGGTTTGCGGGCCTGCCCGAGGCCAAGGCGCGCGGCTATGAGGCGGGACGCTTCTCGTTCAACGTCAAGGGCGGACGCTGCGAGGCCTGCCAGGGCGACGGCGTCATCAAGATCGAGATGCACTTCCTGCCCGACGTCTATGTCCAGTGCGATGTGTGCCAGGGGCAGCGCTACAATCGCGAGACGCTGGAGGTGAAGTTCAAGGACAAGTCGATTGCCGAGGTGCTCGACATGACGGTCGAGGATGCGGCCGACTTTTTCCGCTCGGTGCCCAGCATTGCCGAGAAGATGGATACGCTCAAGCGCGTGGGCCTCACCTATATCAAGGTGGGCCAGCAGGCCACGACGCTGTCGGGTGGCGAGGCGCAGCGCGTGAAGCTGTCGAAGGAACTCTCACGCCGCTCGACGGGCCGCACGCTCTATATCCTCGACGAACCCACGACGGGCCTGCACTTCGATGACGTACGCAAGCTGCTCGACGTGCTGCACGAGCTTGTCGCGCAGGGCAACTCGGTCGTGGTCATCGAGCACAACCTGGAAGTCATCAAGACCGCCGACTGGATCATCGACCTCGGCCCCGAAGGCGGCGATGGCGGTGGCGAGATCGTGGCGGCGGGAACGCCGGAGGACGTGGCAAAGGTCGCCCGGTCCCACACGGGGCAGTTCCTTAAGCCCCTGCTGAAGAAGGTCGGCAAACCGGCCGCAGCAACTGCGCCAGCGTCCGGAGGCCGCGGCAAGCGCGTGCGGGCGGCGGAGTAGGCTCCAAGCGACAGCGCAGTGTGACCCGATTGGACTTTTGACCGACGAGGGCCTGGTGGATCAGCGCGCACTGGACCACCAGGATGCTTCAAGCATCCCTGCCCCTCCGTCTCTCATCTCCCCACAATAAATCCCGTCATGGCCAGGGGCGTGGCAGCGCAGCCCGGCCACCCAGAGGATCCTCGGTGTTGCTGCAGGGCGCGGGGTGGGCTTCAGCGATGTTGGTGTCCGCGGTCCCTGGGTGGCTGGTTCGCACTGCCGCGCGACCAGCCATGACGGTATTTTTGTGTGAAGGGGGATGGAGCGGGGATGGAGCGGGGATGGAGCGGGGATGGAGCGGGGATGGAACCACACCGCGCAACTCATCGAACAAAAAACTCGTCATGGCCGGGTGCGCGGTAGCGCAGCCCGGCCACCCAGAGGATCCTCGGTGTTGCTGCAGGGCGCGGGGTGGGCTTCAGAAATGTTGGTGTCCGCGGTCACTGGGTGGCCGGTACGCACTGCCGTGCGACCGGCCATGACGTAGATCTGTGCGTCGGTTCGTTGTCGCATCGTCCAGTGAAGCGTTCCACATCGTGTTGGAAAAGAACGATGTGGGGTGAATGAAGAAGACATCCACAGCGGCCGATGCAGGGTCGGCCAGGGCAACGTTGAGTGGTGCAACATCGGAAGGGTCGCTGGAGGTCTCGGGTGTCGCAGCCCAGTTGGCAGCCTGTCCATAGTCGGGCGCCGGGGGCGCCTTTGCTGCATCAAATGGTCCGTCTGGCGCATGTGCGGATATCAGCGCAACAGCCAGCATGGCTTCGGCCCGGAAAATCCATCCCGCAATACCCAGCCCGGCGAAGATCAAAAAAAGCACTGCCAAGACAAACCTGCCCATGCAATTCAGCTCCAAAGTGTCAACTTCGATAGTTCGGCAATGCGCTCGGGTGAGACATTGAACACGATTCAGTCCTTGAACCAGCCGGCTTCCCTGAGGTCGGCGATGAAGCCGCGGCTGACGGGGACCTCGATGTCGTTCAGGAGCAAGAGGGTCGTCTTGCCGGATGAGCGGTTCGCCGTCTTCACGGCCGCCCGGGCGACCCACCAGGAGCGGTGTGTGCGGGCGCCCGGCGTGTTGCCCATTTCGTTGGCAGCGTCTGCCAGCCGGAGCAGGATCAGTTCGCTGCCGGCCGGAGTGTGTACCCGGACATAGTGGTCTTCGGCCTCGAGGGCCAGGACCGGCTCGCCCCTCAGCTTCGGGCTGAGCCGGTTGGGGAGAGATGCCGGGATCGGGGCGGTGTCTACGGGCAGGGGGGAGGCAGCCTCCACACGCTTCCGACGTTCCAGCAAAAGCGTCGACAGCATCGACATCATAAATGTGATGAGGCCCACGTAAAACAGCAGTGTGGTGCCGAGTGGCGCTGCGCCCGGGCCGAAAGCCAGCGCGGCCACGAAATGGACAATCACTGTCATTACAAGTGTGACGAGGAAGCCGTGGATCACGGCCCTGAGCAGGGGGCGGGTTTGCAGGTCGCGTGCGCTTTCCAGGGCAATGCCGAAAAGCAAACCAGCCATCGAGCCTGCGATCATCGTCGGGACCCAGAACATGAATCGGTAGGCGACAGGCGCCCCGAAGGATCCCAGCGGGCCCAGCAAGGCCAGGAGTACGCCCGGGATGGCGCCAAACAGGATCGCCCAGCCCAGCTCGTGAAGGAGCACCTGGCGCGTCATTCGCGAAGCGTGAGCTGCAACGGGCTGATTTTCGCGAATTTCTGATGGCAATTCACGCATCTGCGCCTGCGGCGGCTCCCGGACTGTAGTAGCTGCGTGAGCATGGCTTTCATGTTCACAGGGAGAGAGAAATGACAGAAGTGACACGCGGTGCGCAACAGGTCAGGGCGCAGCAGGTCCGGCCCGATGGGGCGGTCTGGCAGTCGTTCGCCATCAGCCTGGTCTTCGGCGTACTGCTGACCCTGGGGATCACGGCCGTCTGGGTGATGACGCTTCCGGAAGCCCAAAGAACGGGCATGCTCGCTTATTGGTCATCCGTGCAGGTGCCGGCGCTTTCATTCAACGCAGCCCCGCTCTTGAAGGCACCAGTGTCGGTCCAGCTCCATGTGGCAGCTGCGGTCGTGGCCCTGTTCGTGGGCGCTGTCATCTTCCTCCTGCCGAAGGGCACCGGGTTCCACAGGCTCCTTGGATGGACCTGGGTCTCCTCGATGATCATCGTGGCGGCAACCTCCATCGCGATGATCGTTGACCTGCGGACCGGGATCAACGCGCTGCATGTGTTTACCGCGATCACGGTCATATCCCTGTGGGGCGGCCTGACGGCGATCCGCCGGGGGGACGTCAAGCGCCATGCCGGATCGATGATCGGCCTCTATGTGGGTGGGTTACTCATTGCCGGCGCGTTCGCGTTCATACCGGGACGCGTCATGTGGGCCACCTTTTTCGGCGGGTAGGCCTATTTTTGTAGATGAGGGGATGGCGGATTGGGCGCGCATGATGCGCACGTGTGCCGTGCTGGCGCGCTGCAGTCGGGAGGTTATGCCAACCGCGCCATAAGCTCCGCCATCTCCGCACGCCATGGGGCCTTGCTGTCGCTTTGATCCCAGAGCTCCTGCAGCTCGGAACCTGCGATGATGCGTGCCATGGCTTTGCGGGCGAGAGGTGTCAGGGATTTTGCTTCGAGGCCGTGATCGGTGGCGAGCCAGACCTTGAGGTCGTCGGGGATCTTGGGTGATGGGCGGCCGTTCAGGCTGGCGACGATCTCGGCGGCGACAATTGCTTCCGCGCAATCGGAGGCTTCAAGATACTCGTCCTCGGCAAGAATACTGTCGAGGGTGTCGCGCAGCATCTCCAATGTCGGGGCCTGCGTGAAGGCGTCGAGCCAGTCGAGTGCGTCGTCGTTTGAAAAGCTGTCGGCGGCCCAGGCGCCCATGTGCTTTGCTCCCTTGCCTCGGGAGTGGGGCTCATCCGCCGTGGGCGCGTCAAGGGCCAGCTTCCCCCCGGCGGCGCGGGGCCTTACCGGGCGGTATCTGCGGCACCGGTTGAAGAAGGTCGCCAAACCTGCACAATCGGAGCGTCCGTCGGCCGGGGGCTGCGGACCAGGCCGGGAGAGATGCCTTCCATGTACGTTTCGCGACGAAGCATGCTGCGCCTTGGCGCGGCCCAGGGTGTGATGATGCTCGCTGGCGTGGGGCTTGCGCTGGCGGATCCGGGCGTGGGTGCGATCGCGGCGCTCGAGAACGAGGCGTGGGGCACGCGGGTTGGCGCCGCTCGCGCAAGCCTGTCGATGGCGGCGTCGGTCTATCGCAACCAGAAGCTCGAGACCGGCGAGGACAGCGCGACGACGGTGAAGTTCGTCGACCAGTCGGAACTGTCGCTGGGGGCCAACGCCAACATGACCATTGACGACTATGTCTTTGCGGGTGCCAACAGCCGCTCGTCGGTGATGCTGGCCAAGGGCGCGTTCCGGTTCCTGTCGGGGCAGATGCCCGAGAAGAACATGCGCATCAATACGCCGACGATCGGCATCGGCATCCGCGGCACGGAGCTTGTGATCGATGTCTACGAGGATGGATCGACCGAGCTCAGCACGATCTCAGGCGCGGCCGAAGTCGTTTCGAATGTGACGCGCGAAGTGCTGTCGGTGCTGGCGGGCCAGTCGGTGCTGGCTGATGCCGAGGGTGTGTTCATCGGCGGCGTGCGCGACTATGTCCACCGCAAGGCGGAGGACCTGATCCAGCGCGAGATCGACAAGCTGAAGTCGAGGTCACCGATCCCGCTGCCGGATATTCCAAATCCGTTCAGGTAGGCGCCGGGTGAACTTCAGGCTGGATGGGGATCACGCCCCTTGCGTGGCCGGTTCGCACTGGCGCGCGACCGGCCATGACATTGTGTTGGCTGATGAGGCTTGGCTTTACTCGGCCTTGGCCTGGTCGCCGCCGAGGGCGACGTAGGCGTTGCCGGCGATGCCGGCGTACAGGGCCATCTGGATGATACCGCTGATGAAGCCCAGTACCTGAACGGCCAGCCAGTTGTCGAACATGCCCGTCATGAACTCCTTTTGCCATTGCAGCATGGCCTGCTGGACAGCTTCGGGGTTGCCGGCCGATGCCAGGGTCATGATATCGGGGAACGTCGGCAGGCTCCCGCCCAGCACAAGTCCCGTCGCAAGCACTGTAAGCACAGTGAACGGCACGTAGACGAGCAGGAAGATCAGGAACAATCGCAACGCATTGCCCTTGGTCAGTTCCCAGGCTCGTTCAACGCCCATGGTGTTTTCGGCGGCGATCACTGCAGGGATGATCGACAGTCTCAGCATTACCCACATGAGAACAAGCGCGATCACTGGCACAAGCGCGCCCACCAATGGCCCTGCGCCGGCAGCAGCAACAACGCCGGCTACCACGGCAAAGGCGAGGGCTGCGGCAATGCCGGCGATCGTGAGCAGGGCGTAAACGCCGAGCAGCTTCAATTCGGCCATGCCGAACCAGACATAGAAAGCGCCAGCGGGGCGCTGGCCGAAGATCACGACCCGCAGGAGGGCGATGGTCACCATGATGCCGGCAAGCGCGCTCACCAGGCTTATGACGATGCTCATCGGCGAGCCCTGGTCAGCTCCTGGCGACATCGCGCTGGCCATCGCGGCCTCGGCAACCTCGCGGCCGAACTGGAAGTTGACGGCGGCTACGGCGAGCATCGGAAGCCAGGCGATCTGCAGCACGGTTGCAATGTCGCCGAGCAGGAACCCGTAGGTTCGCGAAACTGTTCGAAAAACGGGCACCTTAGGCATCAGAAATTCTCCTCCGGATCATACCACTCTAGCGCAGGTGGTCGCAGTCACCTATTGCAACTGAGCCGCACGGGTCGTGGATTTCCGGCTTGCGAGCAGGACGGCGGCCCGCAAGTGGGGTACGCTCACGCAATTGTCATCTGAAGGCTGCAGTTCTCGTCCATGGTAAAGATTGCACGACGCCACTTCCTCAAGGCGATGGCCGGCGTCGCCGGTACCTATCTCGCAACGGCGGCTGCGCCCGCGCTGGCCGCACCGCTGGCGCTGACAAGTGGCCGCTATCACTTCCCGCAAGGCGTTGCATCGGCGGATCCTCGCCCGGATGGCATGGTGCTGTGGACACGGGTGGAGGCCGTCGACCTGTCGCCGGCGCCGGTTGCCGTGCGGGTGCAGATTGCCAGCACGCCCGATTTCAGTGCCGTGGTCCTCGACGAGAGCCTCACTGCGACGGCGCAGTCCGATCATACGTTGCGTCTTGTGGTGCAGGGTCTTGAGCCCGACACGACCTATTTCTACCGGTTCGTTGTCGCGGGTGACCAGTCACGCCTGGGCCGGACCCGCACGGCGCCGCCGCCTGACGTGGAGCGGCCCACCCGCTTCGCCTTTGCTTCGTGCCAGAGCTTCGAGCAGGGCTTCTATGGCGCGTGGGCGCGCATGGTGGCCGATGACCTGAACGCGCCGACCGAGCAGCAACTGGACTTCGTGCTGTTCCTCGGTGATTTCATCTATGAAGTGCGCGGTGACCGGCCCGAGACCAACATGCTCAAGCCGAACTGGCTGAAGGGCGCGGATGGGCGAGAGCGCCTCGTGCCGCCGCTGCCGAACGGATCCGCGCCCTGGCCGCCGTCGAGCTGGAACCGGCATGGCGGGGCCACGAATGCCGTGACGCTGGCCGACTACCGCTTCCTCTACAAGCTCTATCTGAGCGATCCCAACCTTCAGGCAGCGCGTGCGCGTTGGCCGTTCATCTCGACCTGGGACGACCACGAATTCACCAATGATGCGTGGCAGTCGCATGACACCTATTTCGGACAGGGCGGCAAGCCTGCACAGAAACGCAAGATTGCCGCGAACCAGGCGTGGTTCGAATATGTCCCCGCGATGCTGTCGGGCTTGCCGGACACGGGACGCGTCGCCAATCCGGGCCAGGACTTCAAGTGGGTCGATGTTCGCGACAGCGCGTATCTCGGGCCCGACGTCGACTGGATCGACCCCAACGCCGACAACAGGCGGGCGCTGGGGTCGATGACGATCTACAGGGCCGTGCGCTGGGGGAAGACGCTGGAGATCATCCTGACCGATAACCGGTCCTACAAGTCGCCGCCGCCGATCCCGCCGAAGATCGAGGGGCAGGCCCTGCCCGCAATCGAGACGGTGCTGGTGCTGGACCAGGGCCGCAGTGCCAATGGCGGCGAGCCGCCGGCGAAAATCCCCGGGACCGACATCGACAATCCGCGGCGCAGCAGCCCGCCGGGGTCCGTGCTCGGGCCCGTGCAGAAGCAATGGTTCAAGGATGTGCTGCTTGCCTCTGATGCGCGGTGGAAGATCTGGGCAAACTCGTTCCCTGCCCTGCCCGTGCAGCTCGACCTTGGCAGTATCTGGTTTGCGGGGGTCAAGGACTCCAAGCTCGGGCTTGATGGCTGGAACGGATATCCATCGGAGCTTGCCGAACTCATGACTTTCGTGCGCGATAACGGGGTGAGCAACCTGGTTGCCTGTGCCGGTGACCATCACATGCATCTGGCCGGACTGCTGATGGATGACCTCCATGCGCAGGCCAACACTCCGGTTGCGGTGGAGTTCGCCGTGGCCGGCATTTCGTCGGCGTCGCTTTTCGGGTCGGCAGTGCGGGCGTCGAAGGACAATGCGGTGTTCCACAGCATCGTGACCTACCAGAGCGGCGAGGAGACGGTGGAGAACATGAACCTCGCGCTGACGGGTGGCGTCAATGCCGCGCTTGCACGGTCGTGGACGGGTTCAAGCTGGATCTCCGACCTGTTCTGGAACGAGAAGGCCAACCCCGGCGTGCGCTATGCCGACACCAACGCCAACGGCTACGGCCTGCTGAATGTCAATGCGGGGCGTGTGGAGGCAAACCTGGTGACGGTTTCAAGTCCCGACACGGACCACGGTGCGGGCGGCGCGCCCGTGCTGCGCAAGGCGCGCTTCACCCTCAGAGCCTGGGTACCGGGGCAGGCACCGGAACTGACGGGGCCAACCTTCTCGGGCACGCCGGCGTTTCCCTTCACCTGACGCAAAGCCCTTGCGCGCCCATGGGTGACACGTTTCGCACCCGACGATAGAGTGGATGCCGCACCACAGACGGACACGATTCATGAGCTTTTCCGAGTATTGCCAGTATGACGGGCTTGGCCTTGCAGCACTTGTCGCCAGCAAGCAGGTCTCGTCGCTTGAATTGGTCGAGGCCGCGATCGCACGCATCGAGAAGCACAACCCCAAGCTCAATGCCATCGTCTACCGCACATTCGATCGTGCGCGTTCGGCGGCCACGCTGCCGCAGCGCGGCCCCTTTGGCGGCGTGCCCTTCCTGCTCAAGGATATCCTGGGCGCCCAGAAGGGCGTCCCCACGCGGCAGGGAACGACCTTTCTGCCGCCCGTGCCTTCGCCGCATGACTCGACGCTGGTGCGGCGCTTCACGGCGGCGGGCCTGATCTCGCTCGGCAAGACCAACGTGCCGGAGTTCGGCCTGGTGCCGACAACGGAATCGTCCATGTACGGGCCGGCCTGCAATCCGTGGAACCTCGATTTCTCGACGGGCGGGTCTTCAGGCGGCTCGGCTGCCGCGGTTGCAGCCGGCATCGTGCCACTGGCGCACGCCAATGACGGCGGTGGCTCGATCCGCATCCCGGCCTCGGCCAACGGCCTGGTCGGCCTGAAGCCCACGCGTGGACGCAATCCACTTGGGCCTGATCTTGGTGACATCACGGGCGGCATCGTGGCGGAAGGCGTTGTCTCGCGCTCGGTGCGAGACACGGCAGCTGCGCTTGACGCCACCGCGGGGTGCGAGATGGGCGATCCCTATTGGGCGCCGCCGGCCCCTGCATCCTATCTGTCGGAGGTGTCGGTTCCGCCGGGGCGCCTGCGCATTGCGTTTGCGACGAAGGGCCTGCTGGGCCTGCCCTTCGATGCGGAATGTGCCAGCGCCGTGCAGGAGACCGCGAAGCTGCTCGAAAGCCTTGGCCACACCGTGGAAGAAGCCTCGCCGCCGATCGCGGGCGACCAGTTCTCGATGTGCTTCACGCCCATATGGGCGTCGGGCGTTGCCATGCTGATCGATGGCATCGCCATGCTGACGGGTACGCCAGCCAAGGCCGAAGACTTCCAAGGGCTGACCTGGGGTTTCTATCAACTGGGAAAGCAGATCTCGGCGACGCAGTACCTGATGTGCTGGTACCAGTTGCAGACCATGAGCCGGCAGGTGGCGCAATTCCACGAGACCCATGACGTCTGGCTGACCACGACGCTCGGCATGCCGACGCTGCGCAATGGAATGCTTGACATGAACGAGACCGACGTCGGCAAGGCGATGGGTCCCTTGCTGGGCTATCTGCCAGTGACACCCTTGCAGAACGTTACGGGCCAGCCCGCGATCTCGTTGCCCCTGGCGATGTCGAAGGCGGGACTTCCGATCGGCTTGCACTTCGCCGGGCGCTTCGGAGACGAGGCCACGCTGCTGCGGCTTGCCGGGCAACTCGAGCAGGCCCGGCCCTGGGCCAGCCGCCACCCCACCATCTGGAACTGAGGAGACGCGCCATGAGCTTTGCTGACTATGACAAGCATGACGGTTTGGGCCTTGCGGCCCTTGTGCGGCGGGGAGACGTGAGCGCTGCCGAAGTGCTCGAGGCTGCAATCGCGCGTGTCGAGCGACACAACGGAACGCTCAACGCCGTCGTGCACAAGGCCTATGACCTTGCGCGCGCCGAGGTGCGCGGGCGCCTGCCCGAAGGACCGTTTCATGGTGTCCCCTTCCTGATCAAGGACCTCGGCCTCGAGGTCAAGGGCATGCCGCGCACGGATGGCACGCATTTCCGGACCGATGAGCCCGACGCGCGCGACGGACTGCTGACCCAGCGTTTCCGTCAGTCCGGGGCGGTGCTGTTCGGCAAGACCAACACGCCGGAATTCGGCATCACGGGCACGACGGAAAGCCAGCGGCTGAAGCCGTCGCGCAATCCGTGGAACCCGGAGCACATCACGGGTGGTTCGTCGGGCGGGGCCGCGGCGGCCGTTGCCGCCGGCATTGTGCCGCTGGCGAACGCTTCGGACGGCCTCGGCTCCATCCGCATTCCTGCGGCGTGCTGCGGCCTCGTCGGCATGAAGGTCACGCAATATCGTGTCCCGATGGGCCCCAGCCATGATGCCGACATCGCGCATGGCTATGCGGTGCACCACGTGGTCTCGCGCACGGTCCGGGATTCGGCTGCCATGCTCGACTGCATTGACAAGCCGGAAGCCGATACGCCCTTCCCTGCCCCGCCCAAGGCGCGGGCGTTCCTGCATGAGGTGAGTGCCGCTCCCGGACGCCTGCGCATCCGGTTCACCGACGAGACCCCGGCCGGGCAGCCGGTTCACCCCGAGATCGCCGCGGCCCTGCGGCAGACGGCTCGCAATCTCGAGGCGCTGGGGCACCACGTCGAGGAAAAGGGTCTCGGCATCAACTACCGCAAGCTCTATGCGGCGAGCACGGCCGTGCTTGCGGCCAATTTCGCCTATTCCATGCGCGAGCGGGTCAAGGCGATGGGTCGCGAACCGCGGCCCGAGGACCTCGAGGCGCTGACCTGGCGGAACTGGAAGGGCGGCGACATGGTTCCCGGGCATGAGGCGTTGCGCGGGTGGCAGACACTGAAGGCCATGACGCGCGAGATCTATGCGGCATTCACGCAATTCGATGTGCTTCTGACGCCGGTGCTGTCGACGCCGGTTCCCAAGGTGGGGTTCATCGATCCCGTCAGGCTGGAGCCCCGCGAGGTCGACAAGCGCCAGGCACAGACTTTCGGGTTCACCCCGCCGTTCAACATGACGGGGCAGCCATCCCTTTCTCTGCCGCTGGCGCACTCGGCAGACGGATTGCCCATCGGCATGATGTTCACGGGGCGCTGGGGTGACGAGGCGACGCTCTATCGGCTGGCAGGCCAGCTCGAGCAGGCGCATCCGTGGATCCAGCGCAAGCCGGCGGTGTGGGGGTAGTAACGACCCTGCCCTTAGTGCGGGCTCGCATGAAAATGGGTTGATGGGGTGGCGGGGCAGACCTATTGTCCCGCCCCATGACAGAGACATTGAAGCCCATTCATGTGGTTGGCGGCGGGCTCGCGGGCTCGGAGGCGGCCTGGCAGATCGCCCAGGCAGGTGTCCCCGTGATCCTTCACGAGATGCGCCCGCACCGCATGACGGATGCCCATGCGGGACAGGGGCTGGCCGAGCTTGTGTGCTCGAATTCCTTCCGGTCTGATGACTGGGAGAACAACGCCGTCGGCTTGTTGCACGAGGAGATGCGGCGCACGGGATCGTTGATCATGCGTGCAGCCGACCACCACAAGGTTCCGGCGGGCGGGGCCCTTGCCGTGGACCGCGACGCGTTCTCGGCCGAAGTCGAGGGCGCGCTGGCGCAACACCCCTTGATCGAGATCGTTCGCGAAGAGGTGACCGGTTTGCCTCGCGCAGAGTGGGACAACGTGGTCATCGCGACCGGACCGCTGACATCGGCCCCTCTTGCTGAAGCCGTTCGCCAACTGACGGGGGAGGATTCACTCGCCTTCTTCGATGCGATCGCGCCCATCGTGCACAAGGACAGCATCGACTTCTCGCGTGCCTGGTTCCAGTCGCGCTATGACAAGGCTGGCCCCGGCGGAGATGGCGCGGACTACATCAATTGCGCGATGGATCGCGAACAGTACGAGGCCTTCATCGGGGCGCTGCTGGCGGGCGAGAAGACCGACTTCAAGGAATGGGAGAAGAGTACGCCCTATTTCGAGGCTTGCCTGCCGATCGAGGTCATGGCCGAGCGCGGGCCCGAGACGCTGCGCTTCGGGCCGATGAAGCCCGTGGGGCTGACCGACCCGCATACGGGACGACGTCCCCATGCCGTGGTGCAACTGCGCCAGGACAATGCGCTGGGGACACTTTACAACATGGTCGGCTTCCAGACGAAGCTGAAGCATGGCGAGCAGACGCGCATCTTCCGCATGATCCCCGGCCTCGAAGACGCGCAATTTGCGCGCCTGGGCGGATTGCACCGCAACACGTTCATCCAGTCGCCCAAGGTGCTGGATGGACAACTGCGATTGAAGGCCCAACCCCGCCTGCGCTTTGCAGGGCAGATGACGGGGGTGGAAGGCTATGTCGAAAGCGCCGCGATCGGGCTTGTCGCCGGACGCATGGCGGCAGCCGAACGCCGGGGCGGGTTGCTGGTGCCGCCTCCGCGCACGACGGCGCTGGGGGCGCTTGTCAGCCACATCACCGAGGGCGCCGACGCGAAGACGTTCCAGCCAATGAACGTCAATTACGGGCTCTTCCCCGACATGGAACCGCCACCGGGCGTCAAGGGCAAGGAGCGCGGGCGGGCGAAGAAGCAGGCGATGTCACGCCGCGCGCTGGCCGACCTTGCGACCTGGCTCGGCGCGGTCGGGGGAACGCTGGCGGCGTAACCACTTCTCAGGACTGGGTGACCGAGGGCTGTGCTTCCTGGCCGCCGGCGACCTCGACCAGCTTCGCCACGCGCCGCTCGATCGACGGATGGGTCGCAAAGAGATCGGCGAACGTATTGCGCTTGTTGTCGATGCACATTTCCATGATGCCCGAGGGCACGTTCGGCATCTCGGACTTGCCCTCGATCTTGCGCAAGGCGCGGATCATGGCGTCCGGGTTCTTGGTCAGTTCGACCGAGCCGGCGTCGGCGAGGTATTCGCGCGAGCGCGACAGCGCAAAGCGGATGACCAGCGACAGGAACCAGGCGATTGCGATGATGACGAGGGCAAGCAGGATCGCTATCAGCCCTCCCCCACCGCCCTTGCGGTTGCCACCCGAGGACGATGCAGGCAAGCGCATATGGCGCAGCGAGCGGAAGAACATCTCGCCCACCAGCGTGATGATGCCGGCAATGACGACTGCAACGACCATGAGGCGTACGTCACCATTGCGGATGTGGGTGAGCTCATGGGCAAGGACAGCCTCGAGCTCGTCGCGGTCGAGCGCCTGCATGAGGCCACGCGTCACGGCGATGCGATACTGCCTGTCGTTCATGCCCGACGCGTAGGCGTTCATCACGTCGGTCTCGATCACCTGGAGCTTGGGCATCGGGATCCCGCGCGAGATGCAGAGGTTCTCGAGCAGATTGTAGAGATCGGGCTCCTCGTCACGGGTCACATCCCGCGCGCCGGTCGAGCGATCAATCATCCACTGGTGGAAGCGGTAGCCGGCGAGGGCCCACAGCGCCGTGGCGAGTGTGGCAAAGGGGAACAACCAGAGGAACTGCCAAACCGTCTCGGACAGGATGGCGTCGATGCCCTGGTCACCGATCATCAAGCCGTTGATCGCCAGCGTGAAGGCGAAGACCAGCAGGTAAACCAGAAAGAACAGGCCCACGATCAGGATCGCGGACCTGGTCCTGTTGGAGCGAATGTGGCCATAGAGGCCGTAGGCTGCGCTCATCCGGAGGGGTTGCTTCCGCCTCGAGGTCAGAACTTGACCTGGGGCGCGGTGTCGAGCGTCTTGCGGTCAGCGTCGCCTACGTCGAAGAACTCCTTCGGGGCAAAGCCAAGCGAGCGGGCGAACAACACCGCGGGAAACGACTCGATCGCCGTATTCAGCTCCGAGACCGCGTTATTGAAGAAGCGACGCGCAGCCGAGAGCTTGTTCTCGACATCGCCGAGATCGCGCTGCAGCTGCTGGAAGTTGGCGCTGGCCTTCAGGTCGGGATACGCCTCGGACAGGGCGAAGAGCTGCCGCAGGGCGCCCGAGAGCATGTTCTCGGCCTGGGCCTGGGCGGCCGGGCCATGGGCGGACATTGCCGAGTTGCGGGCCTGAACGACGGCATCGAACGTCGTCTTCTCGTGGCTGGCGTAGCCCTTGACCGTCTCCACCAGGTTCGGGATCAGGTCGTGACGCTGCTTGAGCTGGACGTCGATGTCGGCAAAGGACTGGTTCGCGCGCTGCCGCAGCGCAACAAGACCGTTGTAGATCGCGATGATCCACAGCACGAGCAGGACGATCACGCCCAGCACAACCCACAATCCGTAACCTTCCATCCTGTCCGCTCCTCTGCGACTCACGGGGCCTAAGCCATCCATGACAGCCTATCATGGCCGATTAACAGGAAACTAAATGGGGGTTTGCGGGCTTAACACAAGTGATCTGGCGCACAGACGGTAAACGGGGCGGTCAATCCTCTGGCGTCAGGGCCCTGGCGATGAAACGGGTCAGGTTCCTGACCAGGGCGGTCTTCGCGTGGCCGCGCTCGAAAGATGCAAGGGATGCCTGGTGGATGGCACCCACCACCGCCTGCCCGATGACGGCATAGTCATATCCGCGCGCGACCAGTCCCTGGCGTGCCTGCTGCCTGAGGCGATCGCCCCATTCCTGCCCCCAACGCTCGAGGATCGAGCCTCCGTTTCCGGATGTGGCGATGACCGCCTCGTTCGACAGAACGCTGACAAGCACTCCGGGGTGCCGCTCGGCATAGTCATAGATGGCAAGAAGGATCGCCTCGACGAGACCAGGCAGGTCGCTGGCAGCTGACGCATTGCCGAGGATAGCCGTATCGATCTCGGCCCGTGCTTCTTCAACGAACGCCATGAAACAAGCCTGCTTGTCCTTGAAGTGCAGATAGAACGTGCCGTGTCCGAGGCCTGCTGCGCGCGAGATGTCCTGGGGCCGCGTTGCGTGATAGCCACGCTCGACAAACATGGCTCTTGCCGCTGCCAGCAGCCGCTGCCGGCTTGCCGGTTGGCGAGTTGCTGCCCTGCCCTTCGGCTTACTTGAAGTTGTGGTCTTCGACACCATCGGCGATGCTTGGTTCAGGCTGGTCGCCATGTCAATCGTCGCACGGCGGCAGCTGAGGGTTCGACGCGCCCGACAAACGGCACTCGCGTCGCGATGAAAATGGTCTCTCGGTCCCACCCGATGCCATGGTGTCACCTTGATGCAACGTCGGCAGCGCTAAGTGCGGAGGGGGGCTTTCGCGTTCAACCCGCGGAGGTAAAAGTAGCCTCGAGATTCTCGATCGAAGAGATTTTATCGCGTTCGAGGGGAGAAGAAGGCCCTGCCTGTTGCGTCCAGGCGGGGCCTTTCGATTCTGGGCTGACGAGATGTCAGGCGGCTTCCAGCTGCCTGAGCTTGCCCAGGAGATAATCGAGATCCGCTGGATCGATATCCTGAAACTGGGTCAGGACCCGCTCGATGACGCGCCGGGCGAAACGCTCGCGATCATGCGGCTCGCCGTCCATCCTCGTCTCGCCGATAACATCGACCGCCACGCGAAACGCCGGAAACAGCGCCTCGGGGAACGAACATTTCGCATAAAGCGCCTTGAGACCGCGCTTGCCCGCATCGTGGATCAGGATGCTCGCCTTGTCCGACGTTGTTCCGGCAATCTCGGCCATGGCTTCTTCCACGAATTCGATGTCGCCCGTGCAGAGCGCGCGCAGGACAAGCGAGGGCGTCAACCGGCCATTGGCGTGAAGTTGCTGGACGAGGGCACGGGTGTCCTCGCCTGGCGACGTGCCCGAGATCAGTTCAACCGTGGCACGCTCCCGCGCTTCGAGGATGATTTCGCTGGCGACATGCGCCGGCAGGCCATGCCGGGCCGCGAGTGTGAGTTTCAGTTTCTCGGATACGAGAGATACCAGCCGCTCCGCGATGGTCACGGGCAACTGCTCGCGCTCGACCATCGAGGCCTTGACCGTCTCGAACTTGCCAAAACGGTCCAGTGTCGTCTGCAGGACCGCGTCAGAGAGGATTGCTCCCTTGTTGCCAACCAATGTGGTGACCGCGGCTGCATTGCCGGTATCGACAATCGCTGCCGCAAGGGTGGCGCTGACGCTTGGCCGTCGCGCAATGGCTACCTGCTTGGGGCCATTGCCATCCGCCAGAATGAGGATCAGGTCATCGTCCGAGAGGACGGGGGTATGCTCGAGAACAGGCACGGCAACCGATACGTCGTCGCGTGCAAGCTTGAGGGCGATGTCATGGGGAAGGTGCCGCGAGGCCTTCATCGCCTCGGCAACCGCGCGGCGCACGCTGAGTTCGGCGTCCGATGCCAGCGTACGCATGATATCAAGCGCGAGCTGCAACTCCTGAGGGGTCAGCCTCGCGCTGTCGATATCGATGCTCATCTGGCCAAGAATGCGGGCGCGCTGCTCCGCAGCAGGGTTCTCTAGCAGCAGCGCGACGTCTCGTGCGCTCAGCCCCATTTTTCTTTCCGGATTGCCGCTGATATTATCTGCCACCATGAACAGATATTAGCCAAGCCGGGTTAAGACACCGTTATGCCCTTCGATCCGCCGCCACCGCTGGCAACAGCCCTAGCAAACGAAACGGGCGCGCATGCCAGGGCCCGCCTGCAGGCCGCGGCGGAGAGCCTGTCGGAACGTTACCGGTCGGGGCGCTCGATCCCGGTAACCCTGTCCCCGCAGGAGCGCGCGGCCTATCTGGCGGTGCGCTTCCCTTCCACCTACGCCATCTCTGCGCAGGTCGTTGCGCAGGTCCTGGACCGCGTGGATCCGGGAACAATCAATACCGTGCTTGACGCCGGCGCTGGCCCTGGGACGTCCAGCCTTGCACTTTCCGCGCGGATCCCCGGGTTACGCACGACCTTGCTCGAGCGTGATGCGGGCTGGGGCAGCGCGGCGTTGAACCTTGCGCATAGCGTCGGCCTGGAAGCCCGTTTCGTGCAGGGAAACCTCACCGCCTTGCAGGGTATCGGATCGCACGATGCCGTGTTCGCCAGCCACGTGCTGAACGAGCTTGCGCCAGAGACGCGCAAGGCCGTGGCAAGCGACCTCTGGGCCGCAACGGGCAAGCTGCTGGTCATCATCGAGCCGGGAACCCCGGCAGGCTTTGCCTCGGTCCGTATGGTGCGCGATGCCATCCTGTCCCTCGGGGGGTATCCGGTTGCGCCTTGCACGCATGCACTTGCCTGCCCGGTGCAGGGTGATGACTGGTGTCATTTCGACGTTCAGGTCGAGCGGACGGCGCTGCACCGTGCTGTAAAATCGGGGTCGCTGTCGCATGAAAGCGCGAAGTTCAGCTATGTGGCGCTGGTGCGGACGGCACCACCGGAAACCACGGCCGGCCGTATCGTGCGCCGTCCGATTCGCGCCAGCGGGCATGCCCATTTCGACCTCTGCCGCGATGGGCGGATCGAGCGCGTGACGGTGTCACGCAAGCAGGGTGACACGTGGCGACGCGCCCGCGATGCCGCGTGGGGCGACCTGCTGGACGGCTAGGTCCGGGGTTCCCGCCGCGATGCGACCTGACTGAGTGCGGCGAGTGCAAAGAGGCCCTGGGGTATCGCCAGCAGCACGAAGAAGGCCAGTGGACCCCACGTGGCTGTTGCGTTGGCCTGCGCCAGAGGCGCGACGACGGCGCCGATGTTGAAGAGGATGATCATCCAGGCGGCGGCAGCGGTGCGCTCTTCCTGCCCAAGGACCTCGCTGACCCGTGCCACGCCAATCGCATAGAGCGGCAAGGTGGCTGCGCCATAGCCAAGTGCCGCGGCAAACAGGGCCACCCTGCCCTCGCCGACCAGCGGGATCGCGGCCGCGAGGGCGGCGGCCGCCGTGAGCAGCAAGAGCACGCGGCTGCGATCCATGTGGTCGGCAAGCCAGCCAACGGGCATCTGCACGATCACGCCGCCGGCGACGGCCAGCGCCATGAACAGCGACTTGTCGACGTCACTCAACCCCAGCATCTGCAGCGCCGCCGGACCCGCGGCCATCAGCCCCGCCCAGCTGAAGCCTGCCAACGCGATGCAGGTCGTACCCAGGGGGGAGCGACGTGCGAGCGCGAGGAAGGCGATGTGGCGTGAGGCACCCATGGGGGGATGGGCGGTGCGCCCTGAACGAAAGCAGAGTGCCGCCAGAGCGATGGCCGCGGCTGACACGAGGAACAGGGTTGCCTCTCCGGCGCTACGGCCAGCCAACAGGAGCTGGCCTGCAGCGAGCCCCGAAAGCTGGATGAAGATGTAGGCCGAGAAAACGCGCGCGCGGATGCCGTCAGCGATGCTGAGATTGAGCCAGCTTTCCACTGTAACGAACATGCCGGTGATGGCTGCACCCGCAAGCATGCGCGTGATGACCCAGATCCACGGGTCGCCGGACACGGCAAAGCCCAGCGTGGTGAATGCGAGGGCCATCGTGAAGGCCGTCGCGGCCCTGCCGTGCGTGGTGCGCCGGATCAAGAGGGGCGTCAGGGCGGCACCCACCATGCTGCCGGCAAAGAAGGCCGACAAGATCATGCCCTGCAGTAACGGCGGATAGCCCCGTGCCTCGCCCGCGATGCTGACAAGCGAGCCCGTGAGCCCGTTGCCAAGCTGTATCAGCAACAGGGCCACGAAGACTGGCCACCAGGTCCTTAAGATTGCCGACATTGTTCCGTTCGTGCGCTCCGCTTCTTTTGGCGGAGTGGCCCCGCGGGGACCATGCAGCAAGACGTCGCTTGTTGCGCCTCAGAGCATACGGGAGCGGGTCTCGGTTTCGTCGATCGGGCTGAAAACCCGGGCGAAGCCCGGCAGCGTATCGACCGATGCCAGGATCTGGGCCAGCAATGGCGACATCATCATGCCATCCATGGCCAGGCTCGCCTCGAGGGTGCTTGATGGCGGCACAGATGGACGATAGCCGGGGTCGGGAAGCGTACCGCGCAGCTCGGTCGTCTCGATGCGTGCGAGGGCCGGGTTGACGGGCTTTGCCGCCGCGCCCGCGAACGACGCGGGTGCGCTGTTGCCCTCGTGCTTGGCCTTGAGGGCTTCGAGCACGGCGGCGACGGGCTTTGCCTCGCCACCCTTCGTGTAGAAGATGCGGCTGTTGGCAGCTGCAGCCTCAGGGAAAAGAGAGGCAGCGGGAAGAGCAGGATTTTCAGACCCAGCCCTGATCATCTTCACCGCTGCCTGGGGACCGAGGAAATGAGCGACATAAAGCTCCCCCGCCGACACTCCTCGTCCCAGCGCGCCCTCCATGTGGTTGCGCGTGTCATTTGTCAGTTCGCCGGCCATGATCGCCGCGATCTCGGGGTCCTTGCGCAGGGCAAGAATTTCCTGGCGCAATCCCTTGTCGGCAACAGTTAGCCGGCCATCCTTGCCGGGCTTGATGGCCTCGGCGTAGCTTGCCAGGCCGTGCGCGGCACCGTGGCTGCGCATCGTTCCCAGCCAGGTCTGCTCGATGAACTGGAACAGGCCGGTGGCGGAAGACGTGGCAGCCTTTGCCTCGGGATTCAGGCTGGATTCGCGCATTGCCGTGGTCAGCAGGTACTCGAAATCAGCGCCGGTCCGGTCGGCGGCACCCCTGAGCGCACCCATGACATTCTCGACCGACGGGGAAATCGTCGGGCGGAGCGTGGGGGCTGTGGTGATGCTGGCGTCGCGCATGATGCCATCATGCTCGCAAGGCGCGTGCCAACACCTGTGCGAGACGCCGGCGTGCTAACGGAGACTTAATCGACGCTGCGTTGCAGAGCCTTGCACAGATCGTCAGTCAACTGGGTAATCGCCGCCTGCGGGTATGGCTCGCGTGCACCCTGTCCCCATACAGGGCCGTTGCCAGCGAAGTCAACGGCTTCGCGGGCGACCACGTGGATGTGGAGTTGCGCCACGACATTGCCGAGGGCGCCGATATTGATCTTCCGGCATGCCGTCAGCGCCTTGAGCCGCTGCGCGGCCAGGGTGACCTCGCGCCACAGCGTGGCCTGCGCGTCAGGTGGCAGGTCGAAGACCTCGGATGCGCCTGCCACCCGCGGCACCAGGATCAGCCAGGGGTAACGGCTATCGTTCATCAGCAGCACACTGCAAAGCGGCCAATCGAACAGGTGGGCCGTATCGCCTGCGAGGCGACTGTCGAGCACGAAGGATTGTGTGTTCATGGGGCTTATCTGACTTGATCCGGTTCCTCGTTGCAACGGACTTGTCGATGCCCCCGGAAAAATGGAATGAGTTGGAAGTACCGCAGGATCAAACCGGACAGGCCCATGAAAACCGCTCTCGCAGGCATCAGAGTTCTTGATTTCGGACGCTATATCGCAGGGCCCTATTGCGCCGCGCTGCTGGCGGACATGGGGGCAGAGGTGATCCGCATCGAGAAGCGCGACGGGTCTGAAGACAGGGCCCTGGTGCCCGTGGTCCATGCCGCCGACGGGACGCCCGGCGAGGGGGCGCTGTTCCTGCAAATGAACCGGAACAAGAAGGGCATGACGCTTGACCCTGCCCATCCGCGCGGGCGGGAGATCGTTCGCGCGCTCATTCGAACGGCCGATGTCGTCGTGGTCAACCTTCCACCGCAGACACTGTCGGCTTTGGGTCTCGACTGGGAGACTGTCCACGCCATCAATCCTCGCACGGTGCTCACGACCGTGTCGGCCTTCGGCTCGGGCGGACCCTATTCGGAGCGGTTGGGCTTCGATGGTGTGGCGCAGGCGATGTCAGGGGCTGTCTACATGTCAGGCACGCCCGAGCAACCCGTTCGTGCGTCAGCATCCTGGGTAGACTTCGGTACGGCATCGCTTGCCGCATTCGGCACGATGACGGCGCTCTTTGCGCGCGAGGCCACGGGCCAGGGGCAGCATGTCGAGGGTGCGCTGCTGCGCACGGCTGTCACCTACATGAGCCAGACGCTGATCGAGCAGGATGTGCTCTCGAAGAACCGCATCGCAACGCTGAACCGCGGGCAGACTGCCGGCCCGTCGGATATTTTCCGCTGCAAGGATGGCTGGATCACGATCCTGATCAACGGCAATCCGCTGTTCAAGCGTTGGGCGAAGATGGTTGGCGAGGAGGCCTGGGTCAATGATCCGCGCTTCGCTTCGGACGAGGCGCGCGGCGACAACGGCGAGATCCTCAGTGCACGGACTTCCCAATGGTGCCAGGCACGGACCGTGGCGGAGGCGCTCGAGGCGCTTGCCCGTGCAAAGGTTCCGGCTGGCCCGGTTCTTTCGCCGCAACAGCTTCTCGACGATCCTCACGTGAACGCCGCAGGCTTCCTCGCGCCGATCTCGTTCCCCGGCCTTGCCGCGGGCGCGCGCATCATGACGACACCGGTCGTCCTGTCGGATACGCCCGGCCGCATCACGCAGGCGCCGCCGGTGCTGGGTCAGCATACAGAGGCGCTTCTCGCCGAACTCGGTATCACCGGGGAAGATGTCGAGAGCCTGCGCCGCGAGGGCGTCATCTGACAACAGCGGCTGCTAGCGGCCGAGGGCGGCAGCCACGCGCCGGCGCATCTGCTCGGCTTCCTCGTGGCCGAGGATCGTTGCCGACAAAGCCTGGGCGTGGACAAGATAGGTCTGCGCGCGCGGGCGGCGCGCCGGCTCAAGCGTCCTGAGCGCTGCGACCGCGCTTTCGCAATAGCCCATCAGGTAGGTGGAGACTTCCTCGAAAGCCTGCTTGTGCGACTTGTGGAACCCGCCGCCGCCGGCATAGGGCATGGCGCCTGCCAGAAGCCTGCCCCATGACAACGCACGTTCGATGCGGCCCAGCTCGGGCTCGCGCGACAGGTCAGCGCGGCCAGGACCGCGCGCCACAAGGCCGCCAGCCTTCTGCATCGGGAGGGCTGCGGCTATTTCCCTTGGCACCCGCAGGACCAGCGCGTCCATGGCGTCGGAGGCCAATTGCCTGATCTTGATGAGGCGCTGGCCCCACTTGCCATCACGCCTGGAGCCGATCTCGCGCACGAGGCCGCTCGACATCTGCGTAAAGCGATCGAGCCTGTTGAGTATCGCGTCCGTGTCCATCGCATCCGGCCGGACCGATGCGATGTCGAGGGCGAGATGTTCCATGTCGGCGAGCAGGATATCGCCGATCAACGCCATGTCCTGCTGGCGGAACAGCGGTACATCTTCGCGTGAGGCGCGGATCGCTGCCAGCCTGAGCACTTCCCACGGGCGGCGCAGCCGGTTCAGCACCAGCAGGCCGACATAAGGGCAAAGATCGGGCTTGCGGACGCCAAGTTCCTCGTAGAGGTCGCGAACCAGCGCCAGGTTCTGCTCGCTGAGCATGTCGATGCGACGCGGAAGAAGGCCGCGCAGCGGCATCAGATCGCCCGCGCCGGCCAACAGGAGCATTATTTCCTGCGCATCGGCG
The DNA here is from genome assembly GCA_040381215.1 of Alphaproteobacteria bacterium. Taxonomy (GTDB): domain Bacteria; phylum Pseudomonadota; class Alphaproteobacteria; order Micropepsales; family Micropepsaceae; genus SZUA-430. The sequence goes on from JBEIHO010000002.1 coordinate 57,365, forward strand.
AAGGCGTCGTCGCCACCGAACTTCGATGACAATGCCCTCTGCTCCTGTCCACCCGCCTGTGCGCGCGTGAAGGCTGTCGACAGTGCGCCAGCGGCTTCATCCTGAAGGTGGCGGACCAGATTTTCCTCCTGATCGGTATCGCGCGCCAGTATGGCTGCCGTGATAACCGCCTCGTGCTGGGACAGGCGTTCCCGCAGGCCTTCACGCGCGAGCCACTGCCACAGCGCGGTAACCGTCGACCTGGCTATGCGGCCCGGCTGCTTGAAGTCCCGCTGGTCGACGAGGAAGTCGCTGAATGGCTCGCAGAAAAGCCGCTGCGCGGTCGGGGTGCGTCGTGGTGCGAAACGCCGCAAAATTGGACGCAATCCGTCGAGGATGAGGCCCGACGGCAGGCCACGCTCTCCGGTCAGTCTCGAGCGCTCGACGGCAATGGCCAGCCGGGTTGCCTTCTCGGGCGGCAAGGCGCCGAGGAAATTCCTGAGTTCATGCTCGCGGGCGGGTGAGCTCATGGATCCGGGCGCGGTTGGCTCTCTTTGGGCTTGCGGGTTGAGGGAACGAGAGGGAGCGGGAATGGCCGCAACCCCTACGCATCATCGTCGCCGTCAGGCCGGGTGTTGCCCAGGGGGTGAATACCCCGGCGCTGTCAGAGGCTGTTGGTGGGGCTGCCCGTGCCGCCGGCAGATCCAGCGCCGTCACCGCCGCCGGAGCCACCTTCGGTGCCCCCGAAGGACTGGTTGAAAGGGTTCATGCCGTCATCGACAGCGGCGTCACCTGCGGTCCAGCCCTGCTTGCTGGGCGTACCGATGGTGCCATCGGCGGCGACCGTCACGACGTCCCCTTCAGCCATCGGCACGTTCTGGCCCTTGTTGTTTTCGACAAAGCCGCTGCCGTGCTCGAAGTTGATCGTGCCCGAGCCATCCTCGTTGACTTCCATCTTCACGGTCGTACCGCGAATACCGATGGAAACCGTCGGGGTCTGCATGCGCACCCGTTCCTTGGGCATGGAGCCCGATACGAAGCGGAACACGCCCTTGGTCATCTTCAGGGTCTGCTCTCCGGTGCCCTGCGGCCCCGCGTAGACGTAGTTGTCGACCACGACCGACGAGGCGCTGCCAAGGGTCAAGCGGCTGCCGTCGGTGAACGTCACCTCGAGCGCGCCGGAGGGAACGGTCTCCAGGCGGCCATTGCGCATCACAGGGTTCATGCGGAACAGAGGGGCACGCTGCGTTTGCGGGGGCGTCTGGTATGCAAAGCGCGCAACACGTGTGGCCTGCCCGACATTTTCGGCTGACACCGGCATGGTCGACACAAGCAGCGCAGTGATCGCCGCGGCAATGGAGCAGAAACGCATGGGCTGGCCTTTCGAGAGTCCGGTCGAGAATCTGGAACGGCCGTGAATTGCACGCAGTGCGTGCAACCGAAGCCGAACACTTTAGGCGTTAGACGAAGTTTACGCACTCTGCAGGCAGCGGGCAATGCCAGCCACCTCAACGCAACGCGTTGCAGCGGCGGAAAAACAGCCGATCTCTGCATGGATCCGGTGCTTGGCGTCGTTGGCTCCACGAATTCGCTGGCTCAACATGACCGGCAGCGGGGTGCCAGGACGCTTGTCGCGCGAATCGGCACGAGCGCGCACATCCGCCGCGCGGTTGAGGTGGCGGGGTCGTGCTCCTTGCCATGACGCCTCATGGTTAACGCGCACGGCGTGCGCGTTTTCGAGTGATAAAATCGATGGATCCTTGTCCTGTGCCGCTTGCCTTTGCGGGCGCATTAACGTTTGGTCGTCTCTCGAGATGGGAAGCAAGGGCCAGATCCATGAAGAGCAATGATTTCAAGCGCTGGCGCAAGTCGCTCGACATGTCGCAGAAGGATGCGGCCGACGCCCTCGGGCTGAAGCGGCGCGTGGTGCAATACTATGAAAAGGGCGAACGCGACGGCGAGCCCGTGAAGATCCCGCGCGTGGTCCGACTTGCCTGCTACGCGATCCTGATCGGCGTCGATGACTATCACGGGCCGGTGAAGGAAAAGAAGGACAAGAAGGGCAAGAAAGACAAGGACGCCAAGGAAAGCCCCAAGAAGGTGAAGAAGGAGCGCAAGCCAGCGCGCAGCGCAGAAGCCGGCTCGTCACAAGACGGGGCTTGAGGCCTGTCGTTCAGGCCGTTCGGTCCAGCGCGGGAAGGTCCAATTCAACACTGAGGCCGCCAGCATCGGAGCGGCCCAGCCTGAAGGTGCCGCCGTACAGGCCCGCAATCTCGCGCACGATGCCAAGGCCCAGGCCAGAGCCCGGCTTTGTTTCGTCCAGGCGCTCGCCCCGCTCGAGCACACGCTTCTTCTGCTCCTCGGAAAGGCCAGGTCCGTCGTCGGCCACGACAATGCGCAGGCGTCCCTGCGTCCCGGTGCCCGAGGCCTCGATCGACACGGTCTCGGACGCCCACTTGCAGGCATTGTCGAGGAGATTGCCCAGCATTTCCTCGAGGTCGGCGCGATCGCCCCTGAAGACAAGGCCGTCCGCGCAGCTCGATTGAATGGCGATACCCTGCGCATCGTAGATCTTCGAGAGCGCGCGGCTCAGGTCCGCCATGACCGGCGCCACGTCGCAACGGGCGCCTATCACGCCGGCCGAGGCCACCGTGCGCGCACGGGCAAGATAGTGGTCGATCTGGCGGCGCATGACGCCGACCTGCTTGTTGACCGCGTCGGCCAGCGGACTGCTTGCGCCCTTGGCCTCGTTGGCAAGCACCGAGAGTGGCGTCTTGAGGAAATGCGCGAGATTGCCGACATGGGTGCGGGCGCGGGCGACCACGTCTGCATTGTGCTTGACCAGGGCGTTCAACTCGTCGGCCAGCGGCTGTATCTCGCTGGGATAGCGGCCTTCGAGCTGACCTGCCCGGCCCTCGCGAATCGCGGCCAGCGCGGTCGAGATCTTCTCGAGTGGCGACAGGCCCAGGCGAACGAACAGCGCCATGGCCAGTGTCATGCTCGCGCCGAGCGCGATGATCGACCAGAAAAGGGTGCTTTCGAAGGCCTGGATCTCGATCTGGATGTCGCTGAGGTCGCCGGCCACCGCGATGCGGAAGGGGCGGCTCGAGACGCAGCTCGCGTCCTGCACTTCCGTGTCCGGCCGCGCGATCGAAACGATGCGCTCGACATAGCGCAATTGCTGTCCAATGGGGCCGGGCGCCGATCCCCGCTCGAGGTCACCAGCCTTGGTGCCGCGACCGACGGGCAGCGTCTTGTCCCAGAGCGAGCGCGACCGCATGACGGGTTGGGAGCGCGCATCGGCGCCTGATGCCACGGTCGACACTTGCCAATACGAGCCCGAAAAGGCGCGCGTGAAGCGTTCGGCGATCAAGGGCTTGGGCATGATGAAAGTGCCGCTGCAATCCACCTCGGCGACGGCGACAACGCTTTCAAGGTCGGCCACCAAGCGCTGGTCGAACCCGCGTTCGGCCGCACTCCTGAAAAGGCTGGAGAGAAGGAAGCCCCCGGCCGCAAGGCCAATCACGCCCCACCCTGCAGCGATCGCGACAAGCCTGAGGGCCAGCGAATTGCTAGTGGGCAGCATTTGCCTCGGAATCTGCAGCTGTTTCATCAAGTTTGTAGCCGAGGCCGCGGAGCGTCTGGATCAGGTTGATGCCCAGCTTCTTGCGCAAACGACCCACGAAGACTTCTATGGTGTTGGAATCGCGATCGAAATCCTGGTCGTAGAGATGCTCGACGAGCTCGGTGCGTGACACCACGCGCCCCTTGTGGTGGGCGAGATAGGCCAGCAGCCGGTACTCAAGCGAGGTCAGCTTCACGGGATTGCCTTCGACCGTCACGCGCGCGGCGCGCGTGTCGATGCGCAGGGGGCCGCACTCGATGTCGGAGGTCGTGACGCCTGCACTGCGTCGTAGCAGCGTCCGGATACGGGCGAGAACCTCCTCGGTGAAGAACGGCTTGACCACATAGTCATCGGCGCCGGCATCCAAGCCCTTGACCTTGTCGCTCCAGCGATCGCGGGCCGTCAGGATGAGCACCGGCATCGAGCGTCCGGCCTTTCGCCACTTCTCGAGGACCTTGATTCCATCCATCTCGGGCAGGCCGAGGTCAAGGATCACGGCATCGTAGGGCTCGTTCTCGCCCAGATAGTGACCCTCGACGCCGTCGCCGGCGCTGTCGACGACATAGCCATTGTCCTTCAGCGCGTCGGTCAGGACACGGCGGAGGTCCGGATCATCTTCAACGACGAGAATGCGCATCGGGTTCCTTCCTTCAGCCCAGGCCGCGGACGCGCAGGACCTGGCCGGACCTGGCATCGACGATAACGACGATCTGGCGCCCCTCGGGGGTGAGCCAGACAATTTCGTAGATCAGCTGGGCGCCGCGACGCATGGGCCCGCGGGCGTCGAGCGGTTTGCCCGGGTATTGCGTCATCAGGCCGCTCATCACCATATCAAGCGGGATGACGCGGACATCATCGGGTTCCCGGTCCCGACGGAACCGGTCGCCGCGGGGTCCGCTGCGATCTTCACGCGGGATGGACTGACCTCCCGGCTGCCCCGGCGGCGTCCAGTCCTGGGCTGTCACCGGCTGTATGGCAGCCGCTGCTACGAGCAGGACAAGAAGTGAGGTGCGAAGGGACCCGGACATGGGAATGACATAGCGCAAACTGGCTGAACCCGACATGAATATTCCTCTCAGATCCGGTTCAGCCTGCGGGTGCGAGGATCGCTGCAAGGGTTGGGTTTTGGCCCTTTACAGCAGGAGTTAAACATCATGCGCAAGTTCGTGACCGCCGCAGCAACTGCCCTCAGCCTTGGTGTCCTGGCGTTTGCCAGCCCGGCCTCGGCGGACCAGTCTTATGGCAAACAGGGTGGCTATGCCTCGCAGGAGCACTACGGTTATCAGTCCGGCCGTGGCGGCTATGGAAACCATGGCGAGCGGGACCAGGATTGGGGCCGGCACGAGCGCGGGTTTGATCGCTGGGAGCGTGGCTGGGGCCGCGGGGACCGCGACTATGGCCAGCACGAGCGCAGCCTTTCCCACTGGCAGATCGTCCGGCGCCTCGAGCGTCAGGGCTTCTACGGGGTGCGCGGCCTTCGTGAGGCGCGCTGGGGTTGGGGCCTGAGGGCCTTTGCCCATGACCGTCGGGGCCGGCCCGTGATGCTGCGGGTTAACCCCCATAATGGCAGGGTGATCGACCTGCGCTACGTGTAGATAATTTCAGTTTCACCATAAGAAATGGAGCGCCGGGCATCTTACCCGGCGTTTCCCTTGTCTGGCTCCTATGGTTGGATTTCTCGCGCGCGGAGCGAGCTCCTAACATCTGGCACGAGTATTTTTGCGTCAGTGCAGCAAAAACAGCGTGCCTGTATGCGCTTTCGGGTGGTCGCTGGTTGCCCAAATACCTTGCCTGTGCTTTTTTCGCGGCATGGGCGGGACAGCAATCTTGCTAGCAGTGTCGGAGTGGCGCGCCGTGCGTGCGGCGCTGGCCAGGCTTGTGCTCATTGCTTTCGTCCTGCAGGGCATGGTGGCGGTGTACCACACGCATGCCGACGCGGGTGCGACCCAATCCCACTCACAAGTGCTTGTTGTTGGAGCGGGCCACGGCGCGGATGCGCCGTCGGACCGTCACGGCCAGCAACACAAGAGTGAAAAGAACTGCCCTGCCTGCCTTGCCGCCTCGATGGGCGCGCAGGCGATGCTTGCATCGGCGACCCTTGCCTGGTTGCCGCAGACATGCACCTCGGAACTTCCGCGGTTTGTCGGGCACACCTGTGAACCGGATCAATGGCACGCGGTGCCGATACGGGCACCACCCTCCAAGCTGAACGCCTGATCCACATCATCCCCGCATCTCCGGTGAAGCGCATGGCGCACGAATTGGGGACCGCCTTGGGGGGGCCATTCAGTTCATCGAGGATTTCTACATGTTCAATTCACACAAAGTGCGCCTTTTCTCAGGTGCCGCCATTGCGGTGATTGCCGCAAATCTAGCCATCGCCGACGAGAAGGCCAAGGAACCAGAGACCGTCGAGAAGATCGTTGTCACCGGGTCGGCCATCTCGAAGTCCCGGGACCAGTTCTCGACACTTGTCGGCACCGCCAACCGCAGCGACCTGTCGCAGTCCGGCGGGTTGAACCTGGCGGATGCCCTGTCAGACATTCCTGGCGTCACATCCACCAGCTTTGCCTCAGGCGCGGGACGGCCTGTCATTCGCGGTTTTGACGCCACACGCGTGCGCGTGCTGGAAAACGGCCTCGGCAGCTTCGACGTTTCCGACGTTTCGCCGGACCACGGCGTGCCGATCGACCCGCTGGCCATGCAAGGCGTCGAGGTGGTGCGCGGGCCTGCCACGCTTCGCTATGGCAGCCAGGCGATTGGCGGCGTGGTCAACGCCCTGAACAACCGCATTCCAACCTCGATCCCGAAGAATGGTTTCGGTCTTGAGGGGCACTTCGCGGCCAGCAGCGTCGACAACGGCACCGAATTCGCTGGCCTGTTCGACGGCGGCGTCGGGAACTTTGCGTGGCATGTCGATGCTGTCAGCCAGGACAGGGATTCCTACGAGACGCCTCTGGGCGAGCAACTCAACAGCCAGGCCGAGGGACTTGGCTACTCGCTGGGTGGCTCGCTGCTCGGGAACAACGGGCATTTCGGCGTCGCCTATGTCCGTTTCGAAAGCACCTACGGAATTCCGGGCGAGGAAGCCTTGATCGAGATGGAACAGGACAAGTGGCTGCTTTCGTCGGAGTGGAAGAACCCGTTCGCCGGTTTCACGGCCCTGCGCCTGAATGCCGGGCTTTCGGATTATGCGCATGACGAGGTGCTGCCGGTCACCGGTCCGGCCTCGACCTTCCTCGACAAGAGCCATGAAGTTCGCGGCGAGCTGGTCCATGGCGCATTCGGTCCGTTCTCGGCCCTTGCGGCCGGCGTCCAGCTGCAGCACCGGGATTTCGAGGCGCTGGGCGAAGGCGAGGATTTCCTATTCCCGAGCATCACCAACTCACTGGGTTTCTATGCCTTCGCGGACGCGCCCTTGGGCAAGGACCTCGTGCTTGAACTGGGTGTGCGCCACGAGCACACAGACGTCGAAGGAACGCCCATCTCGGACGTGTTCACGACGCGCGACTATGACCCGTTCAGCGCCTTTGGCGGGCTTGTGTTCAAGGCTTCGGACTCGCTGCGCCTTGGCGCGAACCTGTCCTACGCCGAGCGCGCCCCGAACCAGGTCGAGCTCTTTGCACGCGGCCCGCATGAGGCAACGGGCACGTGGGAAATCGGAGATCCTGACATTTCCATCGAGAAGGCCCTCAACCTTGAAGGCAACGCAAAGCTGAGCCTTCCCGGCCTGACGGCCGAGCTGACGCTGTTCCATACGCAGTTCGACGGGTTCGTCTATGGCGCCCTCACCGGCAATTCGTACGACGAGCTTGGCGTCTTCTTCCCGGATGACAGCCAGGAATTCCTCGAGCTTGTCTATGTGCAGCGAGACACCACGTTCACCGGCGGGGAGGTGGAGGTCGACGTTCCCGTTGCCAGCTTGTCGTTCGGCGAGCTTGCGTTCAACATCAAGGCTGACTGGGTGGATGCCTCGTTCGACGCCGGCGGCAACGTTCCCCGTATCCCCCCGATGCGGCTGGGCGGTGGCCTGAGCCTTTCGGGTGAGCAGGCCGATGCCTTCGTCCAGCTGACGCATGCCTTCAAGCAGGATGACATCGCCGATACCGAAACGGTGACGGCGAGCTACACGCGCCTTGACGCCGGCGTGACGTGGCGGGCGTTCAACACCGAGAGTGGCGGTATCGACATCAGTCTCGTTGGGCGCAACCTGCTTGACGAGGAGATCCGCAACCACGTCGCCTTCAACAAGGACGAGGTGCTGCTGCCAGGTCGTGACGTGAGGCTTGTCCTCACCGTTCGGCACTAAGCCTACGGCGCGGATGCGCTGGAAAGTTTGAAGGGCAGAGGCCTTGAGGCCCCTGCCCTTTTTTCTTGATCTATCGAGCCTCAGGTCAAGCCGTAAGCGCTGGCCAGAAACCCGCACCACCGCTGCCGGCGAGGTTGCGGCCGAGTTCCTCGGCCCAATCCGCCTCGGCACCAAACTCGGCGCGCCACGACCAAAGGCGGCGCGTGGCGAAGTGCAGCGAATGCTCGCGCGTAATGCCAATGGCGCCGTGGACCTGATGGGCGATCGAAGTTCCCGCGGCAACGGCCTCGCCTGCCCTGACCTTGGCCACAGCGACAGCAAGGTCTCGACGTTCGGCATCGAAGAAGGCCGTCATCGCCCCTTCAGCGGCAATCGATGCGGCGGCCGCGTGTCCGGCGAGAACAGCCAATTGCTGCTGGATAGCCTGGAAAGAGGCGATGGGCTTGGCGAATTGCACGCGCGTGCGGGCGTAATCGACTGTCTGCATCAGGATGCGCTCGAGCGCGCCCGAGATCAATATCGCGCGCAACGTGGCACCCGCCAGCTTGAGGTCGCGCCCGTTGATGCCGCTTACCGTGGTTCCAGCCGTGTCCGCGAAGCTCACGTCATCGCGTGGCTCACCGGCGATGTTTGCGTTCTCCGACAGGCGGCCGCGGCGCGTGGCCATGAGCACGCACTCCTTGCCGTCATGTGTTCCCAGCAGCAGGCCTTGCGTGTTGCGGGCATGTGCGACCCCTTGGGCCTTTCCCTTGAGGTGGGCATGGTCGCCGTGCTGGTGGGTATGCCCGTCGAGGACAGCGAAGCTGAGCGGCCCGGCAGGCGCCCTGACCTTGCGGGTGGCCAGCAGCGCGCGCACGACCATGGTTTCGCCCAGCGGCACCGGCACGAGATGTCGCGCGGCGGCCTTGAGCAGTACGAAGGTGTTGGCCGCCCTTTCGTCAGGCGGTGTGTCGGTGTCGGCGAGCGTGTCGAGAAAGCCTGCCTCTTCGATGGCGTCCCACAAGCTTTCGCTCCACTCACCCTGCTCGGCGCGCAGCAGAAGTTCGGGCGTGACGTGCTGCGCGAACAGGCGGTGGGCGGCATCGTGGATGAGGCTTTGGGTCTCGTTCATGGGGATCACCTCAGTCCAAGGCCGCGGGCGATGATGCCACGCAGGATTTCGCGGGTACCACCGCGCAGAGAGAAGGATGGCGCGGTCTGCGTCAGGTAGTGCTGCACGCGCAGCAGCGCCTCGGTCGATGCGGCAGACGGCTCGCGACCGAAGAGGTCATGCGCGATGTCGGGGATCTCCTGCTCGAAGACGGCGCCGACGTCCTTGACGAGGGATGCCTCGAGGGCGGGGTTCTCGCCGCGCTGCAGCTGGGTCGCCACCGAGATGGAGAGGTTGCGCAAGGCATGGAGGCGCGCGGCCATGCGGCCGATGGCGATCGCCGTGCGCTCGCGGGGCTCGGGGCCGGCGGCCTCGACGATCTGGCGCACGAGGGCCATGCTGGAAAGGAAGCGCTCGGGGCCGGATCGTTCGTAGGCGAGCTCGGCTGTTACCTGCGACCAGCCATCGCCCTCGGTGCCTATCAGGGCATCCGCCGGCAGCAAGGCGTCGTCAAACACAACTTCGTTGAAATGGGCGTGCCCCGTCAGATCGGCGATGGGACGGATACGAATCCCCGGCAGCGACAGGTCGACCAGGAACTGAGACAGGCCCTGCTGGCGCTGCGCGCCATCGCCGGTGCGAAATACCGCGATCATGTAGTGCGACTTATGGGCCCACGAGCTCCAGAGCTTGGTGCCTGTCACACGCCAGCCTTCGCTTGTTCTGGTTGCGCGTGTTCGTACGCTGGCCAGATCGGAGCCGGAGTCCGGCTCGCTCATGCCGATCGCGAAAAAGGTCTCGCCGCGCGCAATGCCGGGAAGCACGCGCTGGCGCTGCTCCTCGGTGCCGAACTTGAGAAGCAACGGCCCCGACTGCCGGTCTGCGATCCAATGCGCGGCGACGGGCGCGCCCGCTGCCAGAAGCTCCTCAACGACGACGTAACGCTCCAGCGCGGTTCGCTCGTGGCCGCCGTATTTCCTGGGCCAGGTCAGGCCGAGCCAGCCGCGCGCGCCGAGCTTTCGGCTGAAGTCGGCGTCGAAGCCGCTCCAGGACTGGGCGCGTTTCTCGAAGGGGATCGCTTCGATCTCGCGACCAAGGAAGTCACGGACCTCTTCGCGGAGGCGTGTTGTCTCCGGGGGAAGCGTCGCCACATTGAATGCAAATGGAAGGGGTTGTGCGAGGTTCATGGTGCGATATTGCGCGTTTGCGGCGCAGCGCTCAACCCCGGTCTGTTCCGACCCTAGACGCGCCGAGGGTGACGTAGCGGACGTTCCCGTCGCCGCTCTTCATGGTCCCTGAAAAGGTAACCCGCTAGAAACCCAGATCCCATGATCAGGGTGACGATGATCAGCGGCCCCATATCGGATCCTCGTAGAGTTCGCTGGCGCGCATCGATGACATGGTTCGTACCACCGGATGGCCCCTGCGCTTGCGGGCAACAAGCATGCGGGCGACAAAACCTGCAGCGAAGCCGATCCCGAACAGGATCGACACGGGAATGATTAGGTCCATGAGCCACCTCTCCGCCTCTTCGGGCGGATGTTGTCCGGCTTGTTGCCGTCGCGCGCTTTATGAGTGTGGCCACATGTTGCGTCAACACGACTGTCAACACCAATCTGTGTGTACTCGCTCCATCTCGTTGCTATCCCCAGACTGTTGCGAACGCGATCAAGCGTGCCAGGCCGACAGGTTGAAAGGAGCGACAAGCTGCCCGCCAAGGACGAAGCGGGCGCCTGCGGGCGCGTGCGACGGACGCGGCTCTCCGGAGAGGTTGAAGACAAAAGTGACCCCATCGCGCTGGCGCACGCGGATGTCCTCGTCGAGGCGCATGGTGCTCATGCCGGCGGCGGCGAGCGTGTGCGATACGATATCAAGGGCGAGTTCGTGCGTCGGCCATGCCGCGACATAGGTCCGGCCGTCGCACTCGACGATCGCCGGATCACCGGAAGCGAAGCTGCCTTGCACTTGCGCCTCGGAAGACACCTCGAGACGCTCTACCCACGTGCCGCAGGCATAGGCGCGGTTGCGCCAGCGCAGTTCGCGCTTGAGCCCCGGCCTGAGGCTTTCCACGCGCGTCACCTTCAGGGGCAGCAGATCCTGCAGCGCGCCGGGTGGCAGGTTGCGGGGGATCTGGAACGAGGCCGTCTTGGCGCCGGTCCTTATGCCGAAGATAACCTGCCCCTTGCAGGCGGCAAAGGCCTGGTGGGCCTCCGGCGAGACATGCTGCAGGCTTGGTACGAAGACGGCCTTGTAGGGACTGAGGTCGCGGCCAGGGGGCACGATGTCGACGTCGACGCCATGGCGGCGCAGGGCCGTGTACCAGAGGAAGACCAGCGCGAGGTAGCTGAACGAGCGGCCCTGGGGTTGGATCTCGTGGTGCCAGGCGGTGTCGTAGTCGAAGACCAGCGCTATCTGTGACGGCTGCATCGGCTTGTCCTTGATCGCCTGCCACCAATCGCCCGCAAGCTCGCGCGCGGTCGCTTCGGCTTCATGCCCGCCGGTGTCGAGCACATTGTCGGGGCGGTTGAGGCCGGCATGCATCTGCTCCTGCGCGAAGGGGGCCTGACGCCACCGAAAGAAGCTGACGACTTCAGCGCCGTGAGCCAGCGCTTCCCACGCCCAGAGCCTGACCATGCCGTCGTGCGGGCTCGGGTTCCAGATCGCCCAGTTCACGGGACCGGGTTGCTGCTCCATGACCCAGAAGCGCTTGTCGGTCATGCCGCGGTAGAGGTCGTGGTGGAAGGCCGAGATGTCGGGATGCCCGGTCCTGGCATAGCGCTGGCGTTCATCCTCGGAAAAGCCAAGGGCGGCGATGCTGTCGGTGAAACCCAGCGGATAGGAATCCCAGCTGGCGAAGTCGATCGTGCGCGAGACCTTGTAGTGATCGAAGTCCGGGAACGCGCCCATGTAATTGTGCGTGATGAAGCGACCGGGCGAATGGGCCTTGATGATCCCGGCCTGCTGCGCGTTATAGGTGGCCACCTGGTCCGAGCTGAAGCGGTAGAAATCGAGCACGTGCGCGGGGTTCAGTTCCGTGACGGCTGCCATGGGCAGGTCGACTTCGGCGAAGCTGCGGACCTCCATGCTCCAGAACCGGTTGCCCCACGCCTCGTTGAGGGCGGCGGGCGTGCCATATCTCTGCTCGAGCCAGACGCGGAAGGCTGCGGCTGCGGCCGGCGAGTAGGAACGAACGGTGTCGTGGCAACCATACTCGTTGTCTGTCTGCCAGCCCACGATGGCCTTGTGCCGGCCATAGCGGCGCGCGACGGCTTCCACGATCCGGCCGGTCTCGGCCCGGTAGGCGGGACTTGAAAAGCAATAGTGGCGTCGGGATCCGAATCGCCTCGGCCGTCCATGCCTGTCATGGGGAAGCATGTCGGGATTTCTATCCACAAGCCATTTCGGCGGGGTTGCCGTGGGTGTGCCGAGGACAACCCCCAGCCCCGCCCCGCCGAGGATATCGATGGCGCGATCAAGCCACTCCCATTCGAAGCGACCCGGCTCGGGCTCTATCGCGCTCCAGGCGAATTCACCAATTCTGACAAAGCGCAGCCCCAATGCCGCCATGCGCCGGGCGTCATCCTGCCAGAGTTCCGGGGACCATTGTTCCGGGTAATAGCAAACGCCCAGCATGAACTATCCTTCACTATCAAAACGCCGCAATCTCGCCCATCCGACGGATGAGTGACAATGGCTGCTAGCCTAATAAATGGATCGGTGAAAATATACGACGCTGGATGCGCAGCCCTGCTGTGCGCCCTCGCCACGGAAGCACGATGAACGATACGCCTTCACCTTCGCCCTCCTCGTCCGAACCCGACCCTTGGGAACAAGTGCCGCAGCGCGCGCAGCGCCCGTGGTGGTTCTGGCTTGCCACCGGCTTTGGCGGCACGGTCCTGTTCCTGTCGGCCTGTTTCGTGGCGCTTTATTACGCCTATGCGCCGTCGCTTTCGATCACGGCCGATCGCCTGGGTGAACTCAATCGCACGCCCTCGATCACGCTGACGGACGAGGCCGGGAAGATCTTCGCCACGCGCGGGGCCGCCTTTGGCTACCGCGTGAAAGTCGAGGAGATGCCCAAATACCTCCCGCTCGCCTTCATCTCGACCGAGGACCGGCGCTTCTATTCCCATAATGGTATTGATTACCGTGGCCTGCTGCGCGCCCTGATCACGAACTGGACCGCGGGCGGTGTGGTGCAAGGCGGGTCGACCATCACGCAGCAGCTGGCCAAGAACACCTTCCTGACGCCCGAGCGCACGTGGCGGCGCAAGCTCGAGGAGATGTTCCTGTCGTTCTGGCTCGAGCGGCATTATTCGAAGGACGAAATCCTCACGCTTTACCTGAACCGGATCTACCTGGGCTCGGGTGCCTATGGCGTGGATGCGGCGGCGCGGGAATATTTCGACAAGTCGATCAAGGATGTCACGCTGGCGGAGGCGGCGATGCTGGCAGCGCTGACGCGCGCGCCGTCGCGCTACTCGCCGGATGCGAACCTCAAGCTGGCGCAGGAGCGTGCGGCCCTGGTGCTCGAGCTCATGCTCGAGGAGGGCTACATATCCGAGAGCGAGGCGCGCAAGGCCCGCGCCAACCCGGCAAAGCCTGTCATCAAGCCCGAAATCGAGAGTGCGAATTACTTTGCCGACTACGTGATGGAGCAATTGAAGGCGCTCAACATCACGCCGAACAAGGACCTGGTCGTTCGCACAACCATCGACATTCGCCTGCAGGGCACGGCGCAGAAGGCCCTGCGCAAGACACTGGATGGCGACGGTGCCCGTCGCAACGTCACGCAGGGCGCACTCGTCGCCATGGAGCCCTCGGGAGCGGTGCGCAGCCTCGTCGGGGGCAAGGACTACACGGCGTCGCCCTTCAACCGCGCCTACCAGTCGAAGCGCCAGCCGGGGTCGTCGTTCAAGCCGTTCGTGTTCCTGGCCGCGCTCGAGGCTGGCCTGACGCCTGACGATATCCGTGAGGACGCGCCCTACGAGGTGAATGGCTGGAGCCCGGAAAACTATGACGGGCAGTATCTGGGACCGATCACGCTGCGGGAGGCGCTTTCCAAGTCGATCAACACGGTGGCCATCCGCATCGCCGACGAGGTCGGCCGCAGGAAGGTGATCGGCGTGGCGCAGCGACTGGGGATCTCGTCGCCGCTCGAACCGAACCGGTCGCTGCCGCTCGGCACGTCGGAGGTCACGCTGTTCGAGATGACGCGCGCGTTCGCGGCGTTCGCCAACAACGGGAACCGGGTGGAACCTTTCGCCATCATCGAGGTCAAGACGTCGGACGGCACCGTGCTCTATCAGTATCGTGATCGCCCCCCCATCCTGGTCATGAACCGCTCGACGCTCGAGGAAATGAACCAGATGATGTACGAGGTCGTGCAGACGGGGACAGGGCAGCGGGCTGACATGTCGCCGCGCCAGGTCGCCGCCAAGACCGGCACGAGCCAGGATTGGCGCGATGCGTGGTTCGTTGGCTACACCGCCGATTTCGTCGGTGGCGTCTGGCTGGGGAACGATGACAACACGCCGATGTCGCGCGTCGTCGGGGGCAGCCTGCCTGCTTCGATCTGGAAGACGTACATGGTGGATGCGCATCGACGCATTGCCGTGCATCCCCTGCCCGGCATCTACGAGTATGGCGCGGGTCCGGGCGATTATTATCCCGTCGGCCCCGGCGAAGACGATCCCTGGGTCGAACGCGGCCAGGATGGTCCCGGGCCGCGGCCCGATGAGGACAAGGGCCTGATCGAGGACTTCTTCGACAGCCTGTTTGGCGATGACAAGGAAGAGCCCGCTCCTGCCCCCCGCGGGGCGCAGCCAGGGTTCGGCCCGCGTCATCAGAGCCGCAACGAGGTGCCGTCTGTCGAACCACCTACGCCTCAAGCCGGATCGGTGACGCCGGCGGACGGAGAGGCCGTGCCGGAGCCAGCGTTTTAGGCTGTGGTTTCAGTGGCGGGCCTGATCCCAAGCTTCGCGAACGATCGCTTGTAGCGACAGGGGTCAACTGGCGTCCGGATAACAGGAATGAGGCCGGATGGGTCTTTGTGTACCGATCGGAGCAATCGACAGGAGGACGTGACATGACCGACACGAACGAACCTGTGCGCTGGCGTCAGGGCAAGGGCGACCTCACGCTTGACGTGTCCGATGTCGAAGGCGCGCGCTTCAACTTCCGCGTCGCCATCCTCCTCTACCGCAATGACGGGCGGGAGGTGATGCTCCACCGCGAGAAAGGCAGCTTCCACTTCCTGCCCGGCGGACGGATCAAGTTCGGCGAGCCCGCTGCGCAGGCCGCAGCGCGCGAGTGCGCGGAAGAGTTCACGATCACCGGCCTCAATCTGGAATTCGCCGGACAGATCGAAAATTTCTTCATGGCGGGCACCCGCCCCTTCCACGAGGTGATGCAGTTCTTCCGCGCCCATCTCACCGCTGACGAGGTCAATCGCATCCAGCACGAAGACACCGACAGCACGACCGCGCACTGGGTGCCGATCGATGACGCGATGGCCGGCGACCTGCGCCCGGAGGCTGTCCGCCGCAACCTGGTGCGGTTGCGGGATGAGGCGCTGTTTCTCGTGCACGCGGATGAAGCGTGGCGAGCTGCGCGGGGGCGGGGTTAGGGTTGCACTTCGGCGCGCGTGGTTTGTGTCACCGTATCCAGACGCACTCGCACCCTAAAACCCCACAAAGCCTTGCCCTTCCCACCAACGCGCAAAGCGCGTTGAGGGGGAAGGTGGCCCTGCGTCAGCAGGGTCGGATGGGGGGCCGCGCCCTCATCGCAAGCACAACGTGGAAACGTGGCACCCAGCCTCAACCGCCGCAGCCCCCCATCCGCCACGCAGCTCCGCTGCGCGGCACCTTCCCCCTCAGCGCGTTCCGCGCTGGTGGGAAGGGCAAGGGGTGATGGCGTGGAGCTGGTGGGGGATCAACATGTCGCCGCATTAAATGGCGCCTGCTACGATGCTATTCCTTCCTTATGAACTGCCACAGAATTCCGCAAGTCAAAACATAAGCAAAGAAGACGACTGTCCACTCTGCATCATCATCAAAGAACTGAGCGAGCCAAAACAGTAGATACCCGCCCGCGATATACAGAGTAGCGAACACAAGGAAACGCCTGGACCACATTGTCAGAAGCTCCCGTGCGAGGCGGTGTCAGGCACCATATCAATGCGTTTTCATTCTGCAAACGCCCCAAGAAAGCATCCCGTCTTGTGATCAAATGAGATTGTCAGAATTCCGCCTTCTCGGGTTTTTCGCTTTCCTCCCACCACCCAGTACGCGCCGCGCTTCTTGCGCTCGACGTAAAATGCGAGAACTCCCCCAGCTTCCTTGAGAGCTTTCTCTCCGTAAGTGACCGTGAATAGTGCGCGACCAACAGTCTCCGCATCGCGCTGTGTCTTGATGAGGGGTGTTTCCTCGCAACCCTTGCATTCACATGTGATCTTTACTTCAGTATCATCTTCCTGACTGTTCGCGCTGTAGCTTGCAATCAAGTAGATCGCCATCAAAGAGATCAAAACAGTTGCAACGATCCTCATGGAATGTCTCCTTCCGAGTTGAGGCAAAATGCAGGAACACAGTTCATTTTCGGGGGCAGCATCATATCAACGCCGGCATCTCCTCACCCGTCTCGGTGCTTCGCACCGATCCACCCTCTCCACGGCGCTTTGCTTGTGGAGAGGGGCTGGCGGCGGTGCATGGCAGCGTCGCTTCTGGTGATGAGGCTCTGTTCTTGCCTTCATGGCGGGCATGTTAGCGCGCAGGGGCGCGCCTGTCCAAAAGGTCGCGGGGGAACTGCTTGACCTGATCTATTGTTCCTCTTTTGTTCTTTCTTGCATACGCAGCCCCGGCTGCCCGCGATTTGACAACTGAATAGACGACCGGAGGCGCCAGGCTCGAAGAGCTGACCGACCACCTCGTGAACCCTGCGCGAAAAGGAATAGCAGAGGGGGTGGCCCAGACTCGGTCTTGTGCCGCGGCCCGATGAGGACAAGGGCCTGATCGAGGACTTCTTCGACAGCCTGTTTGGCGATGACAAGGAAGAGCCCGCTCCTGCCCCCCCGCGGGGCGCAGCCAGGGTTCGGCCCGCGTCATCAGAGCCGCAACGAGGTGCCGTCTGCTGATGACGGGGCGCCGCTTGAAGACCGCGCTGCGGAGGCCGTCAGCCAGACCGCCGACATTCCCTGAACAAGCCCCTTGCCCTGAACAAGCCCCTTGCCCTGAACCCTCTGCGGGCCAGGCGCCTCTTCAACCGGCATTTTGGCTTGCGGCGGCAGGTGTGGTAGTCAGGCGGTCGTGTTTGCGCCGCTGCCGCTTGCGGGCGGCAGCCGACAAGCGAGGGAGCGCTGAAGGGCTTGGGTTTCATCTTTCGTCTCTTGATTGCGATCGTGGTTGGTGTCGGGCTTGGCCTCGGGTCGGCCTACTATGTCCTTGTGCATGGCACGGGACAGCAGGGCCTCGCCATCAATGGTCCGTGGCGCTCGAACCTGACGGCGGGTGGCGTGGATGCCGACATGTACACGCGGGCGACCGTGGCGCTGTTCGGCTTGCTGGCGCTCAACAAGTCGGAGACGGTGTATTACACGGCCAACGGCGACAGTGCGGGGAACCCGTTCGACGCGTCCTGCAGCTATCGCATCGAGGGACGCGACCCCGACGCCCGCTGGTGGAGCATTACAGCCTATGGCCGCGACAGCTACCTGATCCCCAATCCGCAGAAGCGCTACGCCATCGGCAAGACCAATGTCGTCAGGGCGACGGACGGCAGTTTCGTGATCCGCCTGTCTCGGACGGCGGAAAGCGGCAACTGGATTGCGACGGCGCCTGACGGGTTCGATGTGACGCTGAGGCTCTACAATCCCGGACCGAGCGTTCTTGCCAATCCGTCGACCGTGGCGCTGCCCGCGATCGTGAAGGAGACCTGCGAATGATGCGTCTTGCTTCCTGGGCAGTATTCACGCTGGTGCTTGCAGTCGCAACGCATGTGATCGCGGTCAGTGCGCTGCCGTCCGTCATCATGTCGAGGGTCATGGCTGCGGTGGGCAGCGAAGGAACCGGACGGATCGTCTTCAGTGACCGGCCGGACGAGACTGCGCGCCGGGTGGTGCGGCCCAGCCCTGACCTGCTCTATTCGATCTGCCTGTACGACGTCTCGAAGAACCCTCTCAGGATCACGACTGGCGCGCCGAAGGATACATACTGGTCGGTGTCGTTCTTTGCAGAGAACACCGACAACTTCTTCGTTTTCAACGATACGCAGGCGCAGGGGAACCCGGCGACCATCCTGCTGATCGGCCAGGGGCAGCAGATCCCGCCGCAGGATGGTTCGATGACCGTGGTGAGCGCGCCGACAAGCCGGGGGATCGTGCTGTTTCGGACGCTGATCAACGACGACGCGCGGCTGGCCGAAATCGACCAGCAAAGGCGCGAGGCGGGTTGCACGGTGATCCTGCCCAACGAGGTCAAGTAGCATGATCCGCGCAGCCCTTTTCTCGATTGGACTTTCTGTTCTTGGCGCGGCCTGCTTCGTCGGGACGGCAAGCGCGGAGAAGTCAAAGGCTCCGGTGAAAGTCACATTCGTGACGGACTGGAAGGCGCAGGCGGAACATGGCGGCTTCTATTACGCGCTTGCCGAGGGCCTCTATGCCAAGGCGGGCCTCGACGTCACCATCAAGCAGGGCGGGCCCGCGGTGAACACACCGCAGCTGATCGCGGCCGGTGCGGTTGAGTTCGCGATGGGGTCAAATCATTTCCAGCCGCTGAACCTGGCGGCGGCGGGTGCGGATGCGGTGGCGGTGGCCGCGATCTTCCAGAAGGATCCGCAGGTTCTGATCACGCATCCCAGGGCCGACATCAAGACGATCGCCGACATCAAGGGCAAACCAGTGATGATCTCGGACGCGACCGTGTCCACGTGGTGGACGTGGACAAAATCGCGCTACGGGTTCGAGGATCGTCAGATCCGCAAGTACACGTTCAACCTGGCCCCGTTCCTTGCCGACAAGAAGGCGATCCAGCAGGGCTATGTCACATCCGAGCCCTACACGATCGAGACGGAGGGCAAGATCAAGCCGCAGGTCTTCCTGCTCGCCGACTATGGCTATCCGGGCTATGCGAATTTCATCCTGGCGCGCGGCAAGGATCTGCGCGAGCGCCCGAAGGTCGTGCAGGCCTTTGTCGAGGCAAGCATCGATGGCTGGATCGGCTATCTCCACGCCGACCCCAAGAAGGCGAACGCGCGTATCGCGAAGGACAATCCCGACATGACCGATGCGATCATGGCGCAGGCGATCCGGCAGATGCGCGATCGGGGCATGGTGGATGGTGGCGATGCGCGCACACTTGGGGTGGGCGCGATGACTGACGCCCGGCTCAAGACGTTCTTCGACGTGATGTCGGCCAACAAGGTGTTCGATCCGAAGCTTGACTACCGCAAGGCCTTCGACACCCGGTTCGTCAACAAGGGTCGCGGGGTTGCTGCCACGCCGGCCCGCAAGCCCTGAAGCCAGATCCCTTGCTCGCGTTACAGTCTGTCACCAAATCATTCGCCAGTGGCGTTGATGCGCTTTCCGGCGTGTCGTTCGACCTGAAGCGCGGCGAGTTCCTGTCCCTGGTGGGACCGTCCGGGTGCGGCAAGAGCACGGCCTTGCGGCTGATCGCAGGCCTCACGCCCGCCTCGTCCGGCACCCTGCGATGGGAGGGTGCGAAACCCCGCACAGGCTTCGTGTTCCAGGATGCGGCGCTGATGCCGTGGGCCACGGTCGAGAGCAACGTGCGGCTGCCACTGGAACTCAAGGGGCCGGTTGCCGATGCAGGGGACAAGGTTGCTGCGGCGCTGTCGCTGGTCGGGCTGTCAGGTTTCGCGCGCGCCTATCCACGCGAGTTGTCCGGCGGCATGCGCATGCGCGCGTCAATCGCGCGGGCGCTGGCTGCCGATGCTGAACTTCTGCTGATGGACGAGCCCTTTGCCGCGCTTGATGAGTTGACGCGCGATCGGCTGAACGACGAATTGCGAACGCTCTGGGCCTCGCGCGGCCTGACGGTCGTTTTCGTGACGCACTCGATCTATGAAAGCGTCTACCTGTCGTCGCGCGTCGTGGTGATGAGCGCCCGGCCCGGGCGCATTGTCGCTGATATCCCGATGGCAGATCCCCACACGCGCACGCCTGAGTACAGGCTTGCCCCGCTCTATGGGGAGCGCTGCCGGACGGTGCGAGCGGCGCTGCTGGGGCAGGAACCGCGGGCAGAAGGGATCACGCCATGAGTGCGCGACGGCTTGCCGACTTCGCCCTGCCCGCCCTTGTTGCCATTGGCGTGCTGGGCTTCTGGGAATGGGCTGTGGCGGCCTTCGAGGTGTCGAAGTTCGTGCTGCCGGCCCCCTCCGCCATCGCAATGGCGCTGCAGGAGAACGCAGCCTCCCTGATGGCTTCGGCGTGGGTGACCTTGCGCATCACGTTGCAGGCGTTCCTCATCGCCCTCGCGCTGGGTGTCGTGCTTGCCGTCGTGTTCTCGCAGAGCCGGATGATCGAGCGCGCCCTTTATCCCTATGCGATCACGCTGCAGGTCACGCCCATCGTCGCGATCGCGCCGCTGATCCTGATCTGGGTCGGGCTGGACAATGCCGAGCAGGCCGTTCTGATCCTTGCCATCATCGTCGCCTTCTTCCCGATCCTCGCCAATACGACGCTGGGGTTGAAGTCTGTTGACCGGCAGTTGCATGAGCTTTTCGACCTGTACGGTGCCACGCGCTGGCAGCGACTGGTTCGTCTGCAGTTGCCGGCGGCGCTGCCGTTCTTGCTTGCCGGGATGAAAGTCTCGGGGGGCCTGGCGCTGATCGGCGCGGTGGTGGCCGAGTTTGCGGCGGGCTCCGGTACATCGACGGGCCTTGCCTGGCGCATCGCCGAGGCTGGCAACCGGCTGGAGACCGAGAAGGCCTTCGCGGCGCTCCTGATCCTGTCGCTGATCGGGATTGCGGTGTTCTGGGCGCTGTCGCTTCTGGAATGGTTTGCATTGAGAAAATGGCACGAAAGCGCCACGCGACGGGAATAAAACGCCACTCAATGTTATTTATTCCAATTCACATGTTTTATTGACTTTTAGTACGGGTCGCCGCAATCTGCCGTGAAAGGAAAGCGGCATGCTCCAGGTCCTGACGGCAAACAGGCTGATTGACGGCGAAGTGGTCTATCTCGCGCCCAACGGGGCGTGGGCGGAGCGGCTGGATGCCGCGCGGGTATTCGACAACAAGGCCGATGCCGATGCTGCGCTTGGTCTGGGTGGCGAGGCGGAGCGGCGCCAGCTGATCGTGCATGCGTATCTTTTCGATGTTGTCCAGGTCGACGACGGCCTCAAGCCGGTCAAGCAGCGCGAGATCATCCGCGCGGCGGGGCCTACCGTGCGACGCGATCTTGGCAAGCAGGCGGCGGCCTGATGTATCGCTACGACGAGTTTGACCAGCGTGCCGTTGACGAACGCGTCGCGCAGTTCGCGGGCCAGGTGGCGCGGCGGCTTTCCGGGGAACTCACGGAGGACGAGTTCAAGCCGCTCAGGCTGATGAACGGGCTTTATCTCCAGCTGCATGCCTACATGCTGCGCGTGGCCATTCCCTATGGAACGCTGTCGTCACGCCAGATGCACATGCTGGCCCATATCGCGCGGACCTGGGACAAGGGCTACGGGCACTTCACGACACGCCAGAACCTTCAGTTCAACTGGCCACGCCTTGCCGACGTGCCGGACATGCTGCGTGCGCTTGCGTCGGTCGAGATGCACGCCATCCAGACCAGCGGCAACTGCATCCGCAACGTGACGTCGGATCAGTTCGCCGGCGCGGCCATCGATGAAGTCGAGGATCCCCGGATCTGGTCGGAGATCATCCGGCAGTGGTCGACGTTCCACCCCGAATTTTCGTACCTGCCACGCAAGTTCAAGGTAGCGGTCACGGCCTCACCTCAGGATCGTGCGGCCATCAAGGTGCACGATATCGGGATCGTGATCCGCAAGGGGGATGCGGGCGCCAATGTGTTCGATGTCTGGGTCGGTGGCGGACAAGGCCGGACCCCGATCATCGGACAATTGATCGGCGAAGGGATCGCGCCCGAGGACCTGCTGGCCTATCTGGAGGCGACGATGCGGGTCTACAACCAGCATGGACGTCGCGACAACATCTACAAGGCGCGGATCAAGATCCTGGTGCACCAGATCGGTGCGGCCGAGATGCGCCGGCAGGTCGAGGCCGAGTTTGCCGAGGTCAAGGCGAAGGGTGCCGTCACGGTGCCGCCGGAGGAGATCGCGCGCATTGCCGCCTATTTCCGTGCGCCTGCCTTCGAGACGCTTGTCGATGCCGACCTGTCGGCCGCGCGCCGTGACGCGGGCTTTGCGGCGTGGCACGACATCAACGTGGCAAGGCACAAGGTGCCGGGCTATGCGATCGTCACGATCTCTCTCAAGCCCATCGGCGGCATTCCCGGTGACGCCAGCGCCGATCAGATGGACCTGGTGGCCGAGCTTGCGAAGACCTACAGCTTCGATGAAATCCGTGTGAGCCATGAGCAGAACCTGGTTCTGGCGCATGTGCGCCAGCGTGACCTGCCTGCTGTCTGGCGCAAGCTCGAGGCGGCGGACCTGGGGACGGCGAACCACGGCCTGATCTCGGACATCATCGCCTGCCCCGGGCTCGATTATTGCGACCTGGCCAATGCGCGCTCGATCTCCATCGCGCAGGCGATCAGCAACCGCTTCGCAGCGCTCGACCGACAGCGGGCGATCGGCGAGCTGAAGCTCAAGATCTCGGGCTGCATCAATGCCTGCGGGCACCATCACGTGGGGCATATCGGCATCCTCGGCGTCGACAAGAAAGGTGTCGAGTTCTACCAGATCACGCTGGGCGGCTCGGGCGACGAGACCACGTCACTTGGCGAGATCCTGGGCCCTGCGTTTGGCGAGGCCGAGGTGACGGATGCCATCGAGGCCCTGGTCGATACTTATCTTGACTTGCGCCAGGACGGCGAGCGCTTCCTCGACACCTATCGGCGTGTCGGCATCCAGCCCTTCAGGGAGAAACTCTATGCCTCTCATTAAGGACGGCGCGTTCGTCGCCGATGCATTCACGCGCGTGGCCGATGCCGATGCCCTGCCTCCAGGGGCCGTCATCGTGTCGCTCGCCCGGTTCGTCGCTGAACGGGACCAGCTCCTGGAACGCAATGCGCCGCTTGGCGTTCGTATCGGGTCGCATGAAACCCCTGACGTCCTTGGCGATGACGTTCACCGCTTTGCCGTGGTCGAGCTTTCGTTCCCGAAGTTCCGCGATGGGCGTGGCTATTCCTCGGCGCGCGTTTTGCGTGACCGGCTTGGCTACCGCGGCGAGGTGCGTGCGGCTGGCGATGTGCTGCGGGACCAGTGGCTCTTCATGCGTCGCTGCGGCATTGATGCCTTCGAGGTGCGCGAGGGCACGCGGATCGAGGATTTCACGGCTGCGATGCGCGAGCAGACCGTCTTCTACCAGTCCTCGGCCGACAATGTGCCGAGCATCTTTGCCTTGCGGGAGAGCCGGCGCCAGCAGACGGCCCTGGCCGCCGAATAGCGCCTCAGTCGGGCTTCAGGTCGGACAGACGGTCCACCTTGCGCAATTCCGGGAACATCCATGCCCAGAGCGCCACGACACCCAGCGTGCCCAGGCCGCCGACGATCACGGCGGGCACGGTTCCCCACCAGGCGGCAGTGAGGCCGGATTCGAATTCACCGAGCTCGTTCGATGCGCCGATGAACAGCATGTTGACGGCGCTGACACGGCCACGCATGTGATCGGGCGTTGCGAGTTGCGTCAATGCGTGGCGGACATTCACGCTGACCATGTCGGACGCGCCAAGCACGACAAGCGCCGCAAATGACAGGTAGAAATTCTCCGACAGGCCAAAGACGATGGTTGCGACGCCGAAGATGGCGACGCATGCGAACATCCTGACGCCGGCATTGCGCTCGATCGGGCGGGCGGTCAGCCAGAACGACATCGAGGCCGCGCCGATCGCGGGTGCGGCCTTCAGCAGGCCAAACCCCATCGGCCCCACATGCAGGATCTCGTTGGCGAAGAACGGCAAAAGCGCGGTTGCGCCACCGAGCAGCACGGCGAAAAGGTCGAGGGAGATCGCCCCCATCAGCTCGCGGCGGCGCCTGACATAGACGATGCCCTCGGCTACGCGCTCGAGCAGCGAGCCAGTGGGCGGCGCGAGGCGCGGCCGTTCGATGCGGATCGCAAAGATCACGAAGCCGACCAGCGTGAAGAGGGCGAAGGAGAACCCGAACGCGAAGTCCGCACCAAGCAGCAGCGCCGCGCCGCCAAGGGCGGGTCCGGAAATGATGGCAACCTGCATGGCGGAGGAACTGACGGCGATGGCACGCGGCAGCAAGTCGGCGGGCACGATCTGCGGCAGGAAGGACTGCGAGGCTGGTGCCGAGAATGCGCGGGCGGTGCCGAAAAGCAGGAGGATCGCGAAATAGGCATTCGGGTCGGTGACACCCGCCCACGTCACGGCCATGAACATGGCGGCGCACAGGGCTTCCACCAGATAGCTCAGCGCGAGGATCACGCGGCGCTCGTAGCGATCGGCAACGTCGCCGGCGTAGAGCGTGAAGGCGAACATCGGTGCAAACTGCGCCAGACCCACGAGGCCCAGCGACCAGGGATCGCGCGTCAGCTCGTAGACCCTCCAGGCGACGGCAGCCGACAGGACCTGCATGGCCACGTTCGAGCAGAAGCGGCTGACGAGGAAGAGATAGAGATTACGTGTAAAAATCGGTCAGGTCCTGCGCGCCGCGAGCAGGGCGCGAATGGTTGCGGTCACCAGCACGGCGAACGCGAGGATGGCAATGATGATCCACGAACCGACATCGAAGGTCTTGCCTTCCTCGAGATAACGGGCAAGACCGAAGCCCATCAGGGAGACCACGACAAAGACGACGCCCAGCTTGAGGGTCTGAACGAACTTCTCGAAGGGCGTCTTCTTCCTGATGGTCATGGCTGCCAGTTCACGAATCTGCCTGCGGACGGGTGAGGCTGGCGAATAGCAGACCTGCGAGAAGTCCTGCAAACACCTGCGCGCCCAGTCCCATGGGGCTGCGCGCACCGAAAACGCCGACGGTGCCGAGTTGGGTCTTCATCAGCGTGAACATCACGAAGATGGCCACGGCGCCTGCCACGGCAAACACGACCGTGCGCAGGCCTGTAACGCGGGCAACAAGGCCGGAGGCCAGAAACGCCAGCAACAGGGCCACAGAGGTCAGGATACCGTAGAGAGGTTGCAGGCCAACGACATCGTCGGCCATCCATGAGGCCCGTTCGGCCAGGGACAATTGGGCGCCGGGCATGGAGCCCGACATGGCGGCGGCCTCGAGCCAGGCCTGCTGGATGAACCAGGAATGAGCCAGCGAACCGAGGATCGTCATGAAAACTGCGGCGGCGGCAAAGGCAAGTATCCGGCGGAGCATCCCTCTTTCCTCTCTTTCAGGCCCTTTGCTTATGCCCTGAAATAGGCTCAGATGGTACAGGTTTTGGAATTTGGTTACCGCAGGGACATGTCCATGAACGCTCGCCCCCTCATGCCCAGCCTTGGTCTTGTGGCGCTCCTGAACGGGGTCGCCTTTGCCGATCTGGCGCCGCCGCCACCACCCCAGCCGGTCGAGAGGCCGGTTCCCGGCGCCTCGGCGGCGTTGACTGCGCCCGTCGTCAAGACCGGCTACAAGGTCGTCGAGGTGGCCGAAGGCCTCGATCACCCGTGGTCCCTGGCCTTTCTTCCCGATGGCGCCATCCTGGTGACGGAGCGCGCCGGCCGTCTGCGGATCATTCGCGACGGCAAGCTTGTGGCCGAAGCCGTGGCTGGCGTTCCCGCCGTTCACACCGGAAGCCAGGCCGGGCTGTTCGACGTGGTCCTGCATCCGGATTTTGCTGCCAACAGCCTCGTCTACCTGACCTATGCGCACGGAACGGATGGCGCCAACGCGCTGCGCGTGGCGCGGGCGCGCTTCGACGGATCCTCGCTGAAGGACCTGCGCGTGATCTTCGAGGCCAAGCCCCTCAAGGACACCAACAACCATTATGGCGCGCGCATGGTCTTCCTGCCTGACGGCACCTTTGCGCTTACGATCGGCGATGGTTTTGAATACCGCGAGCGCGCGCAGGACCTCAGTTCGCACCTCGGCAAGATCGTGCGGCTCAAGGACGATGGCTCGGAACCCGGCGATAATCCTTATCTGGCCACGGCAGGCGCGGCGAAGGGGCTTTATTCGGCCGGCCACCGCAACCAGCAGGGGCTCGCGCTCGATCCGGTCACGGGCGTCCTCTACGAGACCGAGCATGGTGCGAAGGGCGGCGACGAGCTGAACGTGATCCTGCCCGGCAAGAATTATGGCTGGCCGCTGATTACCCATGGTCGCGATTATTCGGGCGCGCAGATCTCGCCGTTCAACGCAAAGCCCGGTCTCGAGCAGCCCCTGGTCTACTGGACGCCGTCGATTGCGCCGTCGGGCACGGCGGTCTATCGCGGTGACAAGTTCCCGGCTTGGAACGGCGACATCTTCGTGGGTGCGCTGGCCAAGCAGCACCTGCGCCGCGTGGATCTCGACGAGCAGGGCAATGCCGTCGGCGAACAGCAATTGCTGACGGAACGCGGCGAGCGGATCCGCGATGTCCGCGCAAGCCCCGACGGTTTCCTCTATGTCACGACCGACGACGAGGCTGGCAAGGTGCTTCGGATCGAGCCTTCGCCCTAGGCTGTTGCCGGGGCGCCTTGGTAAACCCGGGACGCCGCGGCTCACGGAAATGGCACTTGATCGCCATGGCGCAGTGATGTTGTTTACTCCCTGATCCGGAGGCGTGTCGGGGGACGCGCGCCGGTGTGGGGATTTTTCGTGTCAAAACAGATCGCTATCGCGGGTTTCTGCCTGCTGCTTGGGGGCTGCACGCTGCTGGAGTCCGTGTCGGAACTCGCGCCGGGTGATGTTCCTGCAAACTGGTCGCAACCGGTCCTGACGTCTGAAAAGACCTGGCCGGACCGCGATTGGTGGACCGGCTTTGCCAGCGCGGAACTCAACGGGTTGATGGAAACCGCGCAGCGCGAGAACCTCGACATCGCGATCGCCAAGGCGCGGGTCGAGCAGGCCGACGCCTTGTTGCGGCAGACGGGCTCATCGCTTCTTCCCGCCATCGGGGCGCGGCTGGGCGCGCGCGAGAATGGTGCGATCCATGATCCAGCCTCGACGCCGGTCCAGACACTCACGGCTTCAGCGACCGTGTCCTATGAGGTCGATTTCTGGGGGCGCAATTTCGAGAATACGCGCGCGGCCTGGCGTTCTCTCGATGCCAGCGAATTCGACCAGGAAACGGTTGCGCTGACCACGGTTTCGAGCGTGGCGAATGCCTATTTCCGCTTGTTGTCGCTGCGCGACCGGCTGCGCCTGTCGAGGCTGAACGTCGCCAATGCAACCAAGATCCTGGCGCTCACACGCAAGCAGTTCGACGCCGGCACCATCAGCCGGCTGCCGCTGGCGCAGCAGGAATCCCTGCTCGCCTCGCTCAACGCGCAGGCCGCGAGCCTTGAACTGCAGGAACGCCAGGCGCTGGGTTCGCTGGCGGTGCTGCTGGGCAAGCCCGTGCAGGATCTGGTCATCGCCGGTGCAACGCTCGAGGGGCTTGCGGCGCCGACCGTTGGCGCCGGGCTCACGTCTGAGCTGCTGGCACGCCGACCGGATGTGAAGAGCGCGGAGGCGTCGCTCTCGGCGGCGCAGGCCAATCTTGCAGCGGCGCGTGCAGCCTATCTGCCGACGATCTCGCTGACGG
The DNA here is from genome assembly GCA_040381215.1 of Alphaproteobacteria bacterium. GTDB lineage: Bacteria > Pseudomonadota > Alphaproteobacteria > Micropepsales > Micropepsaceae > SZUA-430. Next base: position 85,208 of record JBEIHO010000002.1, read on the forward strand.
GCGACGCCGGCGTCACGAGCACTGCCCTCGCCGGCTTGATCAGCGGCAGCAACGGCGCCTACACGATCGGCGCCACGCTGGTGCAGGCCGTGTTTCAGGGCGGGGAGCTGATCGCCCAGAACGACCGCGCCTATTACCGGCGCGAGGAGCTTCTGGCGTCATATCGGAAGGCCGCGCTGAACGCATTCGCCGACGCGGACGCGGCGCTGACTGGCGCGACGACATCGGGACTGCAGGAACAACAGCAGCTGGTTGCGGCCACCTCGGCGGCAGAAGCCCTGCGCATTGCAGAGCTGCAGTACAAGGCCGGTACGGTCGATTTCCTCACCGTCCTCAGCGCGCAGCAGACGCTCTACTCGGCGCAGGACCAGCTGGCGCAGACCCGCGCCGCCCGGCTGCAGGCTGTCGTCGGCCTGTTTCGCGCCCTGGGCGGTGGCTGGAAGGCCCCGTCCTGAGCCCACGACAACGTATCGGCCACAGCCTGACTTAAATTATTCGTGATGCGGGGGGCCTGTCCCTGCCTCACAAGGGCTGAAAACGACTGTTTTTCAATTGGTTAGCCTCCCTGCGCCATGCAATTTGCCGCAGAGTGGCGCCGAGAATGCAACTTCAGTTTGTGCAACGCATCGGTCTATTTTGTGCCGGGGATTGGGTGGCTTGAACGCATGCGCGCGCTGGGTATTGGACTTGCATTGGTGGTGGCACTGACGGCGGCGTATTTCGGCTGGCAGTACTGGTCTGCGCCTGACGCAACCGCCGTCAACTTCACCACGGTCAAGGTCGAGCGGGGGGACATCATCCAGGTCGCGCAGGCCAACGGCACGATCAACCCCGTCAGCGTCATCAATGTCGGCACACAGATTTCCGGTGTCGTGAAAACGATCAATGCCGATTTCAACCAGATCGTCGAGCAGGGACAGTTGCTGGCCGAGCTCGATACCCGGGTGCTGGAAGCGGCGCTGGCGCAGAGCCGGGCGCAGTTGCGCAAGGCTCGTGCGGCGGCGGCGCTGGCCAAGGTGACCTACGAACGGCGCAAGGCGCTGGTTGAGGAGGGTGCCGCATCCAAGGCCGAGGTCGATGCGGCGGCGCAGCAACTCGAGGCGACCGCCGGCGACGAGGCCATTGCCGAGGCCGCCGTCAAGCGCGACGAGACAAACCTCGGTTTCGCGGTCGTCACCGCACCGGTCTCAGGGGTCATCCTGTCGCGCGACGTGGATGTCGGGCAGACGGTGGCGGCGAGCTTCCAGACCCCTACCCTGTTCAAGATCGCGCCCAGCCTCAAGAACATGCAGATCGACACGAACCTTTCGGAGTCGGACGCCGGCAGCATCAAGGAAGGACAGAAGTCCGCCTTCACCGTCGATGCCTTCCCGCGACGCACGTTCGAGGGCAAGGTCAGGCAGATCCGGCTCAGCCCGACGACGATCCAGAATGTCGTGACCTATAATGTCGTCATCGACGTGGATAACGCCGACCTCCAGCTGTTGCCGGGCATGACGGCCTTTGTGCGCATCAATGTCGGCGAAGTTTCGAACGTGTTGAAAGTCCCCAATGCGGCGTTGCGCTACCGTCCCAAGGAGGGTGGCGGCAAACGTCCCGAGGCCGCCAAGGAGAAGCCTGCGAACGCGTCCATGAAGTCTGGCGTGGAGCCGCAGCGCGTGCACGTCCTGCGCAACGGCAAGCCGCGGCGCGTGCAAGTCGTCACGGGTCTGAGCGACGGCAAGTTCACGGAAGTGAGCGGCGAAGGCCTCAAGGAAGGCGACGAGGTCGTGACGGGCGAAGGACAGCCGGGACAGAAGAACGGCGGCGGGCAGCGCTGGGGCGGCGGACCGCCGCGCTAGCCATGAGCCAGCCCATCATCCAAGTGGATCGCGTGGACAAGTCGTACGGGGCCATGGCGCCCGTTTTGCGGCAGGTTTCGCTTACGGTCATGCCCGGCGAGTTCCTGGCAATCATGGGTCCGTCGGGGTCCGGCAAGTCCACGTTCATGAATATCCTGGGGTGCCTCGACCGGGCGGACCGCGGCCACTATTACCTCGGCGGTGAAGACACGACCGACCTGACGCCGGACCGTGCCGCCGACGTGCGCAACCGCATGCTGGGCTTCGTGTTCCAGGGCTTCAACCTGCTGCAGCGCCGCTCGGCTTTGGACAACGTGGCCCTGCCGATGATCTGCGCCGGGCTGCCGCGCAGCCATTGGGAGCCGCGCGCCCGCGAACTGCTGGACCAGGTGGGGCTTTCGGCGAAATATGGCTCGCGTCCGAACCAGTTGTCGGGCGGACAACAGCAGCGCGTCGCGATTGCGCGCTCGCTGGCGATGGAGCCTCCGGTGATCCTGGCCGACGAGCCGACCGGAAATCTCGACAGCGTTTCTTCGACCGACATCATGCGCATCATCCGGTCGCTGAACGCCGACCGGGGCATCACCACGATCCTGGTCACGCATGAGCCCGACATCGCGGTGCAGGCCAAGCGGCTCGTGAAATTCAAGGATGGCAGGATCGTCTATGACGGCCCCGTCACCGACGCGGGGATGTCGGCATGAGCATGAGGAACAGCGCGATCCTGGGTGAGGCCCTCATCTCGATGCGATCGACGGGACTGCGAACGTTCCTGACGATGCTGGGCATCATCATCGGCGTCGGCTCGGTCGTGCTGATGCTGGCGATCGGGCGCGGTGTCGAGATCAGCGTGCGGGAGTCCATCGCCTCGCAAGGTGCGAACCTGTTCATCATCGTGCCCGGCGCGACGACTTCGTCCGGCATTCGCAGCGGCTCCGGCGGTGCGGCGACACTGACCGTGGGTGACGCGGAGGAACTGGCAAAGGTCCCCGGCGTGACCGCTGTCGCGCCCAATGTCGGCGGCGCGGGCCAGGTCGTCTATGAGGGAGAAAACTGGAGCACGTCGATCACCGGGACGACCCCGGGATTTTTCCAGATCCGCGGGTGGACGGCCAGCGCCGGCGAGATCTTCGACGAAGGGGCCGTGCGTGCAGCCGCCCCCGTTGCCGTGATCGGTTCGACGGTGGCTGAAAGCCTGTTCGGCGCCGAAGAGGATCCGGTCGGTCGCATGATCCGGATCCGCAACATCCCCTTCCAGGTCATTGGCGTGCTGGAGAAGAAGGGCCAGAGCCTGCAGGGCCAGGACCAGGACGACACGATCATCGTGCCGCTGACCACGGCGCAACGGCGCCTGTTTGGCTCTCCTTTCCCGGGCGCTGTCCGCATCATCTTCGTCCAGGCCGAGAGCGAGGACGTCATGAAGGCGCTGGAGGAGCAGATGCGCGAGGTGCTTCGCACGCGCCATCGGCTGGGCGAGGAGCAGGATGACGACTTCACGATCCGCGACCTGACGGCCATCGGACAGACGATCGAGCAGTCGACGCAGGCCGTTTCGCTTCTGCTGGGCGCGATCGCCGCCATCTCGCTGGTGGTCGGCGGGATCGGCATCATGAATATCATGCTTGTTTCCGTGACAGAGCGGACCCGCGAGATCGGCGTGCGCAAGGCCATCGGCGCGCGGGAGCGGGACATCCTGCTGCAGTTCCTGATCGAGTCGGTGATCCTGTCGCTGGGCGGAGGCCTGATCGGGCTTTTGCTGGGCGGCGGACTGTCGATGCTGATCGGCTCGCTGCTGAGCCTGCCCACCGAGGTCAGCCTGTTCTCGGTCACGCTGTCATTCGTGGTGGCGGCCGGGATTGGCGTCTTCTTCGGATACTACCCGGCGCGCCAGGCCGCGCGGTTGCAGCCGATCGAGGCCCTTCGGTACCAGTAGGTCATTCCTCGCTGTCGAGGGGCGGAGCGCCGAGATAGACGGCCTCGCGGTCGAAGGTCGCCAGCGACAAATAGAGGGCTGCGACCAGCCGCGCGTTCGAGCGGGTGACCGATCTACCCTTCTCGCCCTGGCGCCCGAGCTCGCTGATCGTGGTCAGGCCTGCGGTCAGGTCGTGGCGCCAGAGTTCCTTTCGGAAGAAGGATGGCCCCTCATGGAGGCTGCGCATCAACTCTTCCGCCAATGGCCTCGACAGGGCGCCCAGCTCATAAAGCTGCGCGATCTCACCGGCGAGGTGCGCATCGCTCATCAACGTGGCGTCATAGCTTGCGCTGTTGGCCCGGCTTTCGGTCGCGATGCACTCGAACCCGCCGCCGCCGCGCAACTCGCGCAGGAACAGGCCGCCGATGCCCCGGTCGCCGTGGTAGCGGGAGGGAACCTGCTTCCAGCCCTGCGACCCGAGAATGGTGGCTGTCAGCAAGTCGGCGAAGTCATTCTGGATCCGCGGATCATCCCGGAATTGCGCGAGCGTCAGGTCCGGCGCATCGCTCAGACGGACCTGAAGGGGCGTCGGCTTCCTGGGCGGCGGCGGGGCCGGCGGTTGCGGCTTGGGCTGTGGCTGCGCGGGAGGCTGGGGGGGAACGGGACTGGGCCTTGGCGGCGGCGCTGTACCGACCTCACCCCTCTTTAAGTAATAGCGATAGGCCAGCAGCGCCACGGCAATGAGGGTGAGCGCGGCGATGACCAGCGGAACGCTGTCCATCGCGCAACTCGCCAACGCATCGCCACTACAACTTCCCACGCGCCCAGCATCCTTCAGGCCTGACGCCCGAACAGAGCCCCAGACCGGGGCCTGAAACAAGGTCCCATCCGTTACTTATTCCCGGGAAGATGGTGCGGCGCACAATCCACGGGCGAACCCGCCCTGAGCGGGTTCTACCCTGCGATGAATGGCATCAGACGTTGATGAGACGGGCCCGCAGCGCCTTGGTCACGGCCTGCACGCGGGAATTGACCCCGAGCTTGGCCTTGGCGCTGTCGACGTGGAAGCGGACCGTGCGGGGGCTGATGCCCAGGATCCGGCTGATCTCCTCGTCTTCGTGGCCGGCGGCAATATAGGTGAGACACTGGGTCTCGCGGGCCGACAAGGTGAGCGCCGTCGGGGGGACCGTCTGGTTCTTCAGGCCATCGACGCGATCAACGGCCGCATGCGAGGCGACCTGCAACAGGGCGCGCACCAGCGGCGAGGTGTCGGGCTTTTCACCGCCGAACACCATGCCACCCATGAGCTCGCTGGCGCGGTGGACGGGAACGATCAGCCCGTCGCCCTCGAGGATGTTTTCCGGCAGGTGCAGGGACCAGTCGGTGTCGCGAAACACTTCAAGCGCCCGCAACTCGTTCACCGTAAAGGGCGAATGCGAACTTGCGGCGAAGCAAACGAAAGGATGCTGGATGCGATCGGGAGACCGCACCATCTCGGCGGTGGCCTTATTGCGCCAATCCGAATAAACCACGGCATCCAGCAGCCCCTTGCCGGACGGTGGCACTTCGGCTGCCATGAGATAAGTGTAGCCGAAGCTGGCCCCGAGCTCCTTGAGGGCCGTCCACACACCGGCGGCCGAAGTTGCGGCATGGATCCGGGTCAGGGCTTCGGTCAGGCTCTTGTAGTGATCGTTCATTCTAGCTTGCACCAACATCAGCTGAGCGGGCGAAGGCCTTGTACCGGCCGAACGCCACAAACAATAAACCAGTGCTGCGTCGTTCCTTCCCCTGTCGACGAAGCGGCTGCACCCTACTCCACCGTCAAGTCATACAACAAGACTTTCCCTGACATTGTTACAAATCCCGCCTTTTTGCCGCGAACGGGCGTTGGAAACGGACCCTTCAGCACCGCGCAGGGCGCCTCTCTCGTACGCCCGAGGCTCTCCCGCCCTGCGACGCATTCATCATTGACACGCGGGGCTGTCGTGCCGGGGACGGAGATGGCGCGTCGACATGGTGGCGCTGGTCGCCGCGTGAAGTGTCGCCCACCTCGATCAAATCATGCTGCAACAAGACGTAACACTCATCGCTGCTGCAGCGTGCTCAACGGGTGGTGCGATTAACGCGCTGCGCCCACGCGTGGATTTTTTTTCGGCGCCTGGTGGACAAAGTGCAAATCGGGATTACGCTGTACACAGATCAAGTGCTGCATGATTCTCGCGCCCGCAGAAGACGGACAAGGGTCTCTGGCAGCCAACGCCTCGAGGGAGGGCGGTATGCGCAAGGGGACAGGGCGCAAGGTCAGCGCCAGCAGAACGAAGCCATTCATACTTACTCCGACCGCCTTGATGGGCGGGGCCTGTTGACGTCGCAGCTGACATAGCTGCGGCGCCATCCATAGCGCCATCTACCGTTAATTCGGGCTGGCGCGATACTTGCGGAGCACGGATGACGATGGCACAGAATTCACCAACCCGATGGGCCCATTTGCGTCTTGGCTGCTGGCTGATGGCCGGCACATCGACGCTGGCGACTGCGGTTGCGGCTCACGGTGAGACAGCTTCACCCTTCTGGGTCCTGCCCTTCGTCCTGTCGGATGCGGCGCGACCACAGGCAGCCCAAACGCCGAGGCCGGCGTCTGGCCTGGGGCTGCCGGTTACCACGCTGACTGAGACCAGTTCCGGCGGCAAAGGATCGGTCCTGCCCCTGCGCTCGACGCTGGGGATGGTCGATGCGGACCTTTCAAACCCCTCGACGTTCTTGTCAGGCATGGCGGCCGGCGCCATCGAGGCCCAGCCCCTGCTGTCGTCGCAGATCAGCAGGCTTGCGCATGGCAAAGGCCTGAACGGACTTGTCCCCGAGCAGGCCACGCAGGTCGAGGCGCAGATCCCCGGCGGGGGGCTGCGGATGACAACCTATTTCCTCGAGGACGATGCGACCCTGTCGCGGCGGGATTTCCGCGAAACCGATGGCCGCGACAAGCCGCGTGACCTTCGTGGCCGTGACGTGTCGCGACGCCACCGCATCGCTGCACAACTGATCGACTCGGGCAACCTGCGGCTGCTGGTCGACGGCGAGATGGGTCACCTGTCGGAGGGTCAATCCGCTGCCCTGCTGCCGCTGGTCAATGGGCGCTTCGTGCTGCCGGGCAACTGGTCCAGCATATCCTCGCGCATCGAATATGGGCCGACCAATGTCACCCTGGGATACCAGGATTACGAAAACCGCGAGGCCGTGCGCTCGCGCGAGCAGATCACGGTCGGGTTCAAGGCTTCGGAGTTGCAGGTCTATCGCCGGCAGGCTTCGGAGTTCAGCCTGATCAACGGCGGTCAGTGGTTGCGCCGCACGACGTTCTCGGGTGTGAGCGCAGACCTGCTGGTTGCCGACGTGCTGCCCGGTGCCGTGCTCGACACGATCGACCATGTGCGCCACCTGCTGCCCACGTCGGTCAATGGCAGCTTCGAGCGTGGCGACGTCACGCGCGCCGAGGTCACCGTCGGCCCGCGCGACAAGGTATCGACAGGCAACCTCGCCCTCACCTGGCGTGGACCTTACGGGGATACAACGGCCAGCCTCTGGGAGCGGCGCGTCTCCACCGACATGGTGATGCCGGGTGCCGAAGACGGCATCAAGCTTGCGCGCTCGTCCGATCGTTATGCCGACCTGTCGCACAGCATGCGCCGCGGGAACTGGAAGCTCGGGGCCGGTCTGTCGCTGATCGAGACCAATGATGACCTGCTCGGCAAGACGCGGGCAGAGCGCCAGGTCGCCCCGCATGTGTCCATCGGCTATGCGCCCGAGAAGGGGCCGAAGGTGGAACTGCGCTATGGTGCAGCCGACGCGCAGTCGCAGCTAGTTGACGATGATCTTGCGGCCCGGGCCAAGACCCGGCAGCTGCAGCTGAGCGTCGATGTCTCGGATTATGTGCGCGACCGATTGAACCGTCCGGACGCCAGCCTGCGGCTGGAGTACCGCTATGACTTCGGAAAACCCGAGGAAAGCCGCGACAATTCAAACCGCGACCAGGAAGGCGGACACGCCCTGCTGGTCACCTTCTCGACGCCACTCAACTAGGGCGCGACCGGGGCGACGCTTGACGGGGACGCGCGGCTTCGCGCAATGATGCTGCATGAATGCCCTGCCCTGCCACGCGAGCCCTGCGCCCGCGCCAGCGTTTTCCTTTTTCCGGACCGGAGCGGCCAGCGGAGGCGACAGGGATTCTTTTCCTCTGCGCCACGTTCCCTATGGCGACGACCCGCGACAGCTGCTCGATATCTACCTGCCGCAGGATCGCCGCGTGCTGTCGACGATCGTCTTCTTCTATGGCGGGGGATGGGTCAGTGGCGCGCGCTGGTATTATCGCCTGCTGGGACAGTCGCTGGCACGGCGTGGGCACCTGGTCATCATTCCCGACTACAGGCTTTTTCCGCAGGTGCGCTTCCCCACATTCAACGAGGATGCGGCGCGCGCGCTGAACTGGGTGCATACCAACCTGCTGCGGCTGGGCGGGCATCCCTCGCGCCTGTTCCTGATGGGACATTCGGCGGGCGCTCACATTGCGGTCACGCTGGCGCTCGATCCCCGCTACCTCGAGGCGCATGCCTTGTCGCCGCGCCAGATTGCAGGGGTGATCGGCCTTGCGGGCCCCTACACGCTCAATCCGCTGAAATGGCAAGGGGTGCGGGACATCTTCGCGCCGTCAGCAGACGAGCCACCCGCGGCAAGACCGATCAAGCTGGTGCGCCCCGGGGCGCCGCCGATGCTGCTGCTTCACGGTGCGCGTGATCGCGTCGTTGGCGCACATGCAAGCGTGCTCATGTCGGAGGCGCTTCGCAATGCCGGCAACAAGGCCCGCGCCGAGATCCACCCGGGTATCGGGCATACCGGCATTCTGGCCAGCCTGATGCCGGGATTGCGCTGGCGCTCGCCCACGCTGAGGCAGGCCGAGGCTTTCATCGCCGCCCCGGGCCAGGCCTAGGACGCAGTGCCACCCCGCGGCAGGCTCGCGGCACGATCGGGACTTGTGTGGCGCAGCAGTTCGACCTCGACGTCGGCAAACAAGCTTTGCAGCTTTTCAACGTCGTCCTGGAACATGCGGACGGACTGGTTCGTTGCGACGCATTCGATCGCCCTGTCCTCGAGGGATGCGGCGACTGCGCAGACACGGTTCGCGCCGATCTGGCTGCAGGCCGATCGCAGCGTGTGAACGGTACGAACCAGCTCTTCCGCCGGCCCCTCGGCGTCGACAATGCCCCGGATATGCTCGATCTGCCGGCGGGTCTCGCGCAGGAACAAGCGGGCATAGCTGTCGAAGCGACCGCGCATGATGTTGCGCACGCTGCGCAACGACACGGGATTGAGGGTGGCCTCGTCATTGGCGACCCATGTGTCGACCGCGGCATCGGCGTGCAGCTCCTCGGGGAGCCACTGGCGCAACTTGCTGGCCAGCAAGCGCTGGTCGATGGGCTTCTCGAGGTAGTCATCCATGCCCGCAGCCAGGCACGCCTCGCGGTCCGAGGGGCGCGCGTTGGCCGTCATGGCAATGATCGGCGTTCGCGGGATCTCTGCGGCCTCCGACATGCGGGCCAGGGCGCGTGAGGTCTCGTAGCCGTCCATCTCCGGCATCTGAACATCCATCAGGACGGCGTCGAAGCGGTGCGAACGACAGAGCTCGATGGCCAGCTTGCCTGACCTTGCGATCATGACCTTGCAGCCCATCATCTCGAGCGTGGCGATTGCGACCTCGCAGTTCACCTCGCTGTCCTCGACCACGAGGATGCTGGGCTCGCGGAACAGGCGGTTGCCGGCCTGCACCGTGGGCGCGGCCTCGGCCGCCACGGCAAGAGGCACGGCTGCCATCTCGCCCGCGGCTTCATGGCGCGGTGTGGTTGCTGCTGGCTCTGCCGTCTCGGCGTTGACAAGGTAATGCGCGAGGACACGCCTCACGTCATCGAAGTTCATGGGCTTGGTGAGATAGTCATCCATGCCTGCCTTCAGGCAGCGATCACGGTCGCCGCGCATCACGTGGGCCGTGAGGGCCACGATCGGCGTGTGTGGCAGGCCGTGTTCCCGCTCGTGAAGGCGTATGGCCTTGGTCGCATCGAAGCCGTTCATGCCGGGCATTTGGCAGTCCATCACGATCAGGTCGAAGCCGCCGGTGGCCCAGAGATCGACACCGGCGCGCCCCTCGTCCGCGGTTTCGACCTTGCTGCCCATCATCTCGAGGAAACGGCCTATGAGAACCTGCTGGTTGCGGTTGTCCTCGACCACGAGGATCCGCTTGCCCCGGAAGGCTTCCGGGGTGGCGAGGCGGCTGGTGTTTTCCGGTGCGGGGGCTGCGGGTCGCACGCTGTGTGGCCTGTGGCGGGCCGCAGCCGCGATGGCGTCCGTCAGACGGCCGGGCAACGAGGGCCGCGGCACGACGGCCTTCATGTCCACCCCGGCCGGCAGGTCGCGGGCATCCGTTTCGAGGCTGTTGGCCCACAACACAAGCGGCAGTTGGAGATCCTCGACGGCCTGAAGCACACCCTCGGACCGGGCGGCGTCCAGCATCATCTCGGCGATCACCACCACATGGTGTTTTGCCAGGCTGCCATCCAGAGGCTTCAGTTCGCGCAACGCCGTGAGCGTGTCGGCGACAGCCGTGCAGCGCCCACCCGCGTGCGCAATGCTTTCGGCTGCGATGGTGCGGCATAGTTCGGTATTGTCGAGGACCAGCACCCGCACCGGTTCCGGCCGTGCAAGTTCGCGGGCCGGTGGCGTGCGCCCCAGAACGCCGGTGTCTTCCGGCAATTCCAGATCAAACCAGAAATCCGAGCCCTGGCCCGGCGTACTGTCGACGCCGATCTGGCCCTGCATCAGCGTGACAAGCTGGTGGCAAATCGCAAGACCGAGGCCGGTTCCTCCGTAGTTGCGCGTGGTCGAGGTGTCAGCCTGGGTGAACTTCGTGAACAGGCGGGACTGAACATCTGCCGGGATACCGATGCCTGTATCCTGGACAGAGATGCGAATTTTCTGGATGCCGCTGGCGCCCGGGCTCACCCGTGTTGCCGAGATGCAGACGTGACCCTTGGCGGTGAATTTCACCGCATTGCTCGCGAGATTGAGAACGACCTGGCGGATGCGGTGCGGATCTCCGTTGACGGCGTCGGCCACGTCGGGCGCGATGCGCAGCAACATCACCATGTCCTTCTCGCGTCCCTTGGGCGCCGCAAGCTCCGCCGTCTCGGCAAGGAGCTGGTGCAGGCTGAAGCCGACGTTCTCGAGATTGACCTTGCCCGCTTCGATCTTGGACAGGTCGAGAATGTCGTTGATCAGTGTCAGCAGCGTTTCCGCGGATGTGAGGATGACGCGGGAGAACTGCGCCTGTTTCTGCGGCAGGTTGCTCATCGTCAAGAGCTGGGCCATGCCGATGATGCCATTGAGCGGCGTGCGGATCTCGTGGCTCATGGTGGCGAGGAAGTCGGACTTCATGCGGCTGGCGCGGTCGGCTTCTTCCTTGGCTGCCGTGAGCTCGCGGTTCTGCTGCTCGACCCGCGCGCGGGCCTGCACCACGCCATCCAGCAACCGGTTGAGTTTCTGGCCGAGGATGCCGACCTCGTTGTGCGGCAGCGGGGGGACGCGGGTCTGAACCTTGCCTCGCGAGAATTTCCTGATGGCGCGCTGGATCTGCGTCAGGGGCTTCAGGATGGCCCGATGGAGCAGCAGCAGATAGAAGGCCAGCGTCAGCAGGATGCCGGTGATCATGATGGCGCCGGGCTCGCTCATGCCGCTGATGGCGTTCGCGTGGATGTTATCGGTTCTGGCCCTGACGACCAGAAGGCTCGGCCGCAGGCTGCCGTTGCGGTCGCGGGTATGAAGTGAGGTTGCGAAGACAAAGGCGTCTTGCGTGAAGGCGCGCGAGACCAACGTCCTGCTGCTGCCGGTGGCGGCGAAATCGCCCGTCACGCCCTGCTTCATGGCGGCATTGGCGCGCGTGCCGACGAGGCTGTAGTCGGTGGCTGCAATGACCTGCTGGGTCTGGTGGTCGATGATGACGATCGAACGCAGGTCCCTGTCGGCACCCAGCGCCTGGACCATCCGCTCGAGTTGCCGGCTCTGCCCGAGGATCGCGGCGGCGGCATCGATTGCGTTGGCCGTGGCCTCGGCGCGGCGCTCGATCGTCGTGCGCACCTGGTCGGCGAAATAGGTGTACATGGCAAAGAGCGTCGCACCGCAACTCAGCGACCCCACGATGAAGGTCCAGAGCGCTGCGCGCAGAGACAGGTTCCAGATGCGTCCCATGAGCGTTATTCCGCCTTGCCCAATGATGGGGCTGACTTGAGGAGTTTGGGGGCGGGCGCCGCGGCCTGGCTTACGGATACTTCCCAGCCATCGAAGCTTTCGAGCACGCGGATCGCCTGTTGAATGTGGCCGTCAGCGCGCATCATCTCGGCCTGCTCGGCCTCGGAGACGAGGTGGACATCGGCGAGCGCGGCGCGGAACTCGTCGTCGCTGATGCCTTCGCGACGCGCCATGATGCGGATGGATTCTCCCGGATGGGCGCGCAATTCCTCGAGGGCGCGCGCCCAGACCCGCGTGATCTTCTGCTTGAGGCCGGGTATGCGTTCCAGCGCATCGGGGCGTGCAGCGACGACGTCGAAGACCTGCTTGGGGGCCTCTCTTGTCGTGAAGATCGTGCGCGCGCCGGGGATTTTGCGCGCCGCAAATGAGTGCGGCGCGTAGGTCACGATGGCGTCCACCTTGCGACGCGCCAGCAGATCCGACCCGTCGAGCACGCTGGCTTCGTAGAGCCTGACGTCACGCAGCGACAGGCGATGTTTCCTGAGGGCGCGGTCGAGAACGAAGCGCCCGAACATGTGCTCGACCGCGACGGTCTTGCCTTTCAGCGCGGCGACGCCGGCAATCTCGGCCCCGCGCGCGATGATCACGTCGCCGCCGTTCGAGTAGTCGGTGACAAGGATGACTTCCGGCATCTCGCCGGAATCGTGGAAGACCTGCATGACGTCGCTGATCGTGGTGGCGATGGCGTCAACCTGACCGCGCTCGTAGCTTCGGCGTGCGTCATCGAGCGTGCTGAACTGGATGAGCTCCACGTTCAAGCCCTCGGCTGCGTAGAGCTCGCGCACATGGGCGAGATAGAGAAGCTCGTAGCCGGGCCACGGGTTGATCGCCAGGCGCAGGTGCTTGCTGTCGGCCGGGCCTGCCAGAGGCCCAAGCAGCGCCAGATAGCCTGCAACACCTGCGGCCACAAAGGCCAGGGCTGCCGCGGTCGGCCAAATCCATTTGGTCATGTCTTGTTTACCCAGACGCGCCCCCACCCGGGGCAGCCATCATGGTCGCATGGCGAGCGTTAAGGCGGCGGAAATTCATCCGCTACAACACGATGCAATCGGATGCCGCGTTGCGGGGAAAAGCCCGCGAAATGCCTGCTACTTGAGCTCGATCCGGGCTGATTTTCCGAAGGCGTCGGCAAGCATCTCGAAACGTTTCATGCTGGCCTCGGCGATCAGGGCCTGGTGGCGCCTGGGCAGGGTCACGACGAGGTTCACGGGTGTCAGGCGGATTGCGCTTGTCTGCAGCACGGCCGGCGACGGTCCTGCAAGGACAAGGGCCGCGCGGATTGCGAGGCCAAGCCTGCGGGCGCGGGCTGCGGCCTCCTCGCCGATGAAGCGGGCGGCGCGCTTCTCGAGCTTGTCGTCGGTCCCCCCGTAGCGATGGAACAGCGCGAGGGCGAGCGTGTTGCGACGGGGATGGTCGATACCGATGAAGGGGGCGTTCAGCACCTCTTCGTAGATCAGTTCCGCGCGGTGGTCCGGGTGGCCGCGCCAGCCCGTGTCGGCCAGGTGGCAGGCTGCCCGGCGCAAGCGATCGAAGGCCTTGTCGGTTGCCGGGAACAGGGGCGCCGTCCACTGCTCGAGGATGCTGCCGAGGGCAGGATCGCGCCCGAGGCGACGGGACATGTCCTCGCAGGCGGACAGCAAGGGATCGCGGGCGCGCTCGTCGGCGGCCAGCCTCGAGAACAGCAGCCCCTCGCGCACGCCGAAGGCGGAAATGATGACACGCTCGAGGCGACCGACCTTGAGCAGGCGCTCCATCACCACGGCCCCGAAGGGAATGGCCTCGGCGCGCTTGCGGGTCACGCCGGCTGCGCTTTCGAGCGACTTGCGCGAGAGCCCCGCGATCAGGGTGGTGAAGTCGATCGCGCGGTCGCGCATGATCTCGTAGTGATGCAGGATGCGGACTGGGTGCTGCACGTTTTCAAGATGCATGCGCGCGATGTTGCGCCAGACCCCGCCGACTGCATAAAGCGACTTGCCGCGCAGGCGTTCGAGGGCCGGCAGTTTCTCGAGGCCGGCATCGACGATGGCGCGGGCCTTTTCCGGCCGGCCTTCCGAGAGGTCCATCAGGCGCAAGGGGCCAAAGGGCAAGGTCAGGCCGCCGGAGTGCTGCCCCTGCGCGACGAAAGCCAGTTCGAGACTGCCGCCACCAAGGTCGCCCACGACGCCCTCGGCCTCGGGTATGCCGGCAAGCACACCTTCAGCGGCAAAGCGGGCTTCGTCCTCGCCGCTCAGGATGCGGATCGGCGTGCCGATGGCGCTGCGGGCGCGCGCGACGAATTCGGCGCCGTTGCGGGCGTCGCGGACGGCTGCGGTGGCGAAGGTTTCGAGGCGAACGACGCCGACGGACCGCGCCACTTCCTGGTAGCGGGCGAGCGCGGCGAGCGCGGCGGTGCTGCCCTCTTCGTCCAGCACGCCGGTGCGCACCATGTTGCGCCCGATCGCGCAGAGCGACTTTTCATTGAACAGGGCCAGCGGGCTGCGCACGAGGCGGTCATAGATGACGAGGCGCACCGAGTTCGAGCCGATATCGACGACGCCAATGGGCCCTTCGGGCGCGGTCGCGATGGCGCGCTTTTGCTGTTGTTCGCCTGGCAGGGCCGACGTCAACGGTCAGCTTCCCCGGGTCCGCGGCGCGCGCTGCCCCGTGCGGGCGGTCGCCTGGCGGGTGGGTGCCTTGCTGCCCTGGCCGGACAGGCTGGGGTTGGTCATGAAGTAGTCGTGGGCGCTGAAGGCGTCCGGGGCGTCGGCGCCGGCGGCGCGGACATAGCTGCCGTCCGGCTGCAACAGCCAGCTCTGCGCGACATCCCTGAGGTTCGCATTCATGATCTGCCCCATCACCTGCTCGTGCACCGTCGGGTTCTCGACCGGGACCAGGACCTCGACGCGGCGGTCGAGGTTGCGCGGCATCCAGTCGGCGGAGGACATGTACACTTTGGCATTCGCGTGAGGCAACCCGTGACCGTTGCCAAAGCACACGACGCGGGCGTGTTCGAGGAAACGACCCACAATGCTCTTGACGCGGATATTCTCGGACAGGCCCGGGATGCCGGGCCTGAGGCAGCATATGCCACGGACGACAAGGTCGATCTGCACACCGGCCTGGCTGGCGCGATAGAGCTCGTCGATCACCGACGAATCAACCAGCGCGTTGAGCTTGGCCCAGATACGACCGGGCTTGCCGGCGCGGGCGTGCGCAATTTCCTGCTCGATGTGGTCGATCAGGGTCTGGCGAAGGTTCATGGGTGAAACCGCCAGCTTGTCGAGCTGCTCGGGCCGCGCGTAACCCGTGATGAAGTTGAAGACCTTGCCGGCGTCGCGGCCCATGGCCTGGTCGGCCGTGAAGAGCGAGAGGTCGGTGTAGATGCGGGCGGTCGTGGCGTGATAGTTGCCGGTGCCGAAATGCGTGTAGGTGCGCATGGTGCCGCCCTCGCGTCGCACCACAAGCGACAGCTTGGCGTGTGTCTTGAGCTCGATGAACCCATAGACGACCTGGACGCCGGCGCGCTGCAGGTCGGATGCCCACTTGATGTTGGCGGCCTCGTCGAAGCGCGCCTTCAGCTCGACGACGGCGGTTACGGACTTGCCGGCCTCGGCGGCCTCGATGAGCGCCTGGACCACCGGGGAGTCGTTGCCCGTGCGATAGAGGGTCTGCTTGATGGCCACAACATCGGGGTCGGCTGCGGCCTGCCGCAGGAACTGCACGACGACGTCGAAGGCCTCGAAGGGGTGATGGACGATGAAGTCCTTGGCGCGAATGGCGGCGAAGCAGTCACCGTTGAATTCGCGGATGCGCTCGGGGTAGCGCGGGTTGTACGGCTTGAAGGCAAGCTCGGGGTGGTCGGCGGCGATGAGCTGGCGCGTATCGGCCAGGCCGAGCAGACCGTCCACGATCACAGGGGCGCGGCCGCCGAGCTCGATCTTTTCGGCAAGGACGGCGCGCAGGGCCTCGGGCATCGACTGTTCGATCTTGAGGCGGATGACGCTGCCGCGGCGGCGACGCTTGAGGGCACCCTCGAACCAACGGGCCAGATCCTCGGCTTCCTCGGCCACTTCGATGTCGCTGTCGCGGATCACGCGGAAGCAGCCCATGCCCAGCACGTCGTAGCCGGGGAAAAGCTTGTCGAGGAATTCGCCGATCACCTTCTCCAGCGCGATGAAGCGGGCGGGTTCGCCCGCGCCTCCCGGCAGGCGGATGAAGCGTGGCACCTGACCGGGGATCGGCACGAGCGCGTCCATCTCGTGCCCGTCGGCGCGGCGCTTGAGTTGCAGCACGAGGGCCAGGCCCAGGTTGGGGATGAAGGGAAACGGGTGGGCAGGATCGATCGCGAGCGGCGTGAGGACGGGCGCCACGTCGTTGACGAACCGGGCCTCGAGCCACTGGTGCTCGACCGGCGAAAGGTCAACGGGGGTAATGACCGCGATACCCGCTTTCCTGAGCAAGGCCTGCAGCGACAGCCACACCGTGTGCTGCTCGTCCATGAGGCGCATCGCCTGCGCGTCGATGGCGTCAAGCTGCTGCTGGGGACGCAAGCCGTCATCCGATAACGTGTTGACGCCGGCGCGCACCATGCCCTTGAGGCCGGCGACGCGCACCATGTAGAACTCGTCGAGGTTTGCCGCCGAGATCGACAGGAAGCGCAGGCGCTCGAGCAGCGGGTGGCGCGCGTTCTTGGCTTCCTCGAGCACGCGGGTGTTGAAGGCAAGCCATGACAGCTCGCGGTTGATCAGGCGATCGGGCGACTTCGGATCGACGGGCCTTGCCTGCGAACGGGCTTCGCGCTTCTGTGTCCCTGAATTATTGGGGGACGCCTGCGCGTCACGCCGTGTTGTCGAGTTTTCCATTGCCGCCTTTGTCCCACCGCCAAGGGTCATTCCCCAATTCCCCTTGGCGGATGACCCTAGCCCAACGGATCCTCATTGTCAGCGTGCCGCGCGTCGTCATCGCCGTAAAGCCGCTGCAATGCACGCGCAGCGGTTTCGATGGAGGGCTTGCGCTTTTTCTCGAGCGCGAGATAGTCCATCAGGGCAACCAGACGTTCGGCATCGACGAAAGAACGCCTGAGCCTGGGCGCAAGATAGGCAATCAAAGCTTCAGGAAACTTAAGCTGGCGGTCATGTGACAGTTTTATGAGCACGCGGGCCATCAGCGCCTCGTCAGGCAAATCAAGGCCTGCGCCACCGACCGCGGTTAACCGGGAGTGAAGATCGGGCACCGAGGTGGGCCAGCGCTGCGGGGCGTCCTCGCCGGTCAGCAGCAGCCAGCCGTCGGTCTGGTTGATGAAGTTGATCAGATGAAACAATCCGGCGCCGCCGGTCGACTGCCCTGCCCCGTCGACAAGCACGGCCAGTCCCGGGGCCAGGTCGGCGAGACGGTCGACGGTGACGTCGGCTGGCGCCAGTTCGAGCGCGGCGGCCTCGCGGCGCCAGACCTGCGCGAGGTGGGTCTTGCCGCTGCCGCTTGGTCCCCAGATCGCGCACACGCGGGCGGGCCATTGGGGCCAGGCGTCGATGAAGGCCAGGGCTGCGGCGTTCGACGCACCAGCGATGAAGTCCTCGCGTGCGGTGCTGCGCTTCAGTTCGAACGCGAAGGGCAATTGCGCGGCAGGGGACGCGGGCGCCATCTAGACGGGGGCTCCGCTGCTTGCAGGGCTAACCACCGCGCGAGGCTCCCGCTTCGCGCATGGCACGTTGGCCTTCGAAGTAATAGGCGATCCACGAGGCGATCGTGAAGGCGCCTGCGAGCAGCGCAATGCCCAGGCGCAGGCTGTCGAACCCGAGGCTGAACGCGAGGTCCGCCATCGTCACGAGAAGCAGCAACACCTGGAAGAAGGTCGTCAGTTTCGACACGAAGAGAGGCTTCATGCGCAGGGGCTGGCTGGTCATGCGGTTGAACGCGGCAACGGTCGCCACGATGGCAACGTCACGCGCCAGCACGACGACCATCAGCCACAGCGGCAGGTGGCCCTGCGCGGTGAGCAGGCCGAACAGGGTCACGATCAGGATCTTGTCGGCGATGGGATCGAGATAGGCGCCGATGACGGATTTATGACTGAAGTGGCGGGCAAGGAAGCCGTCGATCGCATCCGACGCGCCGGCGACCATGGTCAGCCAGAACGCGCGGTTATAGTCCTGCCCGAGAAGGGCAATCGCGATGAACGGGACCAGGACCAGGCGAACAGCCGTGACGCCATTTGCAAGCGTCAGGCCGTATTGCTGTGGCCTAAGGAACCACGGGGTTCGGGCTGGCGGCGGATGGGGCGGCTGCATTTCTCGAGATTGTCCATTGGCCCTGGTTGTCGGCCGCCAGCATGACGTTCGACTGCGCGAGCGCGGTCTGCAACTGGTCGACACGACCGACGTGGTCGAGGCGGATGCGTGCGCCACCGACCGTCATTTCCTCGACAGCCACGCGCTGGATGGCGCGGGTTGCCTCTAGCGTGCGGCGGATGGCGACCCATTCCTGCAAGGTGCGGAACGGCACGCGGGCGGCGACGCTGGACTGGGTGGAAAAATCGACCGATGTGGTGCGCTTCCACTCTTCCTGCAGGGTGTCGGCGACGGCACCGGCGGCGCGCATGCCAAGCGTCGGGTCATCCTCGGTGCCCTGGCGGCTGAAAGCCTGCGCGCGGGGAACCCGGCTCTCGGGGCGAATATGCGTGGTCGATACCTGGAACCCGGTGGCCGAGCGGGTGATCGAGGCCACCAGCACCGAGCCTGCGCCATATTTGTCGGCAAGCGGCTTGACCATGTTCCAGTCGGCCATCTGCGACACGGCGGCCAGGGCCGTGATGTCGGCCGCATCGCCAACCGGGACCGCGACCGGCACCAGGCGCGGGCGGCGGCTCTGCGATGACCAGGCCGTGCCCCAGAAGGACTCCGGTTGCCACGCGGTGCCGTTGAGCGCGATGACCAGCACCGGCTTCGAGACGGCCTCGGAATACTGCACGCCAGACTTGCGCAGCACGTCGCGCACACTTGCTGCGTTGAACAGGTAGGTCACCGTGGCGAGGTAGCGCGTGCTCGAGTGTCGTTCATTGGCGATGTCGAATGACCTGACCAGGGGTTCGAGCGCCTCGTCCGTCAGGGGCGGCAGCTTGGACCATTCGGCGAAAGGGGTCAGGCGGCGGAACATGTCGATCCAGGCGCGCTGGCGGCCCTTGGCCAGCGCCGCGTCCTTCGCGGCCGACGGGCTGGTGCCGGTGCCATCCACCGCGATGTCCGATACCGTCCACAGGTCTTTTGCCGCGGCCGTCGATACCGTCATCAGCGAGAGCGCCAGCATCACCGCCAGCCCCAGGACCGCCGTGCAGGCAGACAGCGACGCCCGCGGGCGCCAGCCAGACCGATCAAACATTGCCATTACCACCAAGGTTTCCGACTTTCTGCGCGAACCTACACGATCCGGCTTGCCGGGCGCAAAGGGGAGTTTGTTACCCCAATGGGCGCGTGCCTGACACTTTCGGGTCGTTTGCGTCTCGGGGGGCTGGGCTTTAGCTTCGCTGCACGCTCCGACTCACGCCATGCGTCAGGCCGCATGCGCCCAGCAACACCGGGAGGCGCGCCGCCCCATGCACATCCAGCAGAAATTCATCGCCGGCATCCTCACTCTCCTGCCGCTTGCCGCGGTCTGGGTGATCCTCAAGCTCATCATCGATGCGCTGTCCTATTTCGGCAGTCCGTGGGTCAGCTGGTTCGCGGCTACCGTCGGGCCGTTTCTGCCGTCCGGGGTGGAACATGTGCTCTCGAGCGCGGCCTTCCTCTACATCATCGGGACGATCTTTGCGCTTGGGGTCATCTATACGGTCGGGTCGCTGGCATCGCGGGTCGTGGGGCAGCAGTTGCTCGAGGCGTTCGAAGGCATGCTGGCGCGCGTACCGTTCGTGCACATGATCTATTCGTCGACCAAGAAGGTCATCTCGGTACTGCAGACCAAGCAGGACAATGTCCAGCGCGTGGTCCTCATCGACTTTCCCAACGCCGACATGCGCGCGATCGGCTTTGCCATGCGTACCTTCCACGAGACCACGACCGGACAGGA
This sequence comes from Alphaproteobacteria bacterium, assembly GCA_040381215.1. Taxonomy (GTDB): domain Bacteria; phylum Pseudomonadota; class Alphaproteobacteria; order Micropepsales; family Micropepsaceae; genus SZUA-430. The sequence goes on from JBEIHO010000002.1 coordinate 105,341, forward strand.
ACTGACGGCGGTGTTCGTGCCGACGGCTCCCAACCCCACTTCGGGCTATCTCGAGATCGTTCCGACGGCAAACCTGATCCCGGTCGACATGACCGCCGACCAGGCCATGGCGATGATCGTCTCGGGTGGCGTCGTGGGGCCCGACAGGATCACGTTCCTGCACAAGCCGACGCCCTCGCCCTTGCCGCCCGCGGCCAGGCCTCACTCGTAGCGAAGCGCCTCGATCGGATCGAGGCGCGAGGCCCTGAGGGCGGGGAAGAAGCCGAAGGCGATGCCGATCAGCGTCGGCACGCCGAAGCCCAGCAATACAACTTCGAACGTCACGGCGACGGGAACACCGATCGCGCTACCGATCGCCGTGGCGCCCAGGAAGCCCAGCGTCGCACCGGTGACGCCGCCGGCCAGCGATAGAACGACAGCCTCGAGCAGGAACTGCAGAAGCACGTCGGATTGCTGGGCGCCGACCGCCAGCCTGATGCCGATTTCGCGCGTGCGCTCGGTCACGGCGACCAGCATGACGTTCATGATGCCGATGCCGCCGACCACGAGGCTGATGGCGGCGACGCCGGCGACGGTGAGCGCGAGCTGGAAGCCAATCGACTGAAGCTTCTTGACCTGTTCGCGGATGTCCTCGACCCGGAAATTGTTCTTGCGGTCGCCCGTGATGCCGCGGCGCTCGCGCATGAGGCGCGTGATCGCCTCGACCGCGGGCGTGATCTGGTTCTTTGACTGCGCCATCACGAAGATGGCATCGACATTGCTGTTCCCGTCGAGCCGGCGCTGGAAGGCTGCGAGGGGCATGATGACCATGTCATCGGCGTCATTGACCACGAACGAGTTCGCCGATCGCGCAATCGTGCCGATGATCTCGCAGTTGAAGGTCCCCGACCTGAGCGTCGCGCCCACGGGGTTCAGGTTGCCGAACAGCTCCTTGCGCGGCGTGTCGCCGAGCAGGCAGACGGTGCTGCCGATATTGATCTCGGCGCGGGTGAAATTGCGCCCGAGGCCAATCTTCCAGTTGCGGATCGGAAACATCTCCAGCGTGACGCCCGAGACCTCGGTCTGGTACTCGCGCCCGAGGGCGGACACCATCAGGTAGTCCGAGCTCTGGGGGGCCACGCCGGCGAGGCCATTGATGGAATTGCGGATGGCTTCGACGTCGCCAAGCCGCAACGGCACCCGGCGGTCCTGGCCCGGCTCGCGCCGCGGCTGGACGATGATCATGTTGCGGGCGACGGCCTCGACATCGTCCATCACCTGGCGCGACACGCCCTGCATCACCGAGACGACGACGATCACCGCCGCCACGCCGATGATCATGCCCAGCGCGGTGAGCGATGTGCGCAGCAGGTTGGCGCGCAATTCGCGCAGGGCCATGAGGATGGTGCTCAGGAACATGGTCTTGCCCTTATCGCCTGTTCCGGTGAAGCCCGGCTCGAGCGTCCTCGCTTCGACCCCGAGAAGCGTGCGCCGGCAAGCGCCCCGCCCGAGGCGCAGCCCTCATTTATCGTGAACTTTTTCCTACTCATGGCGCAAGGCCTCGATCGGGTCGAGCCGCGAGGCCCTGAGCGCCGGAAAGAAGCCGAAGGCAACGCCCACGAGCGTGGGAATGCACAAGCCGAGCGCCACGGCCTCGAATGTGATGGCGGCCGGGATGCCGATCACCATTCCCGTGCCCCAGGCCATGACAAGGCCAAGTGCAAGCCCCACGACGCCCCCGACAAGCGCAAGCACCACGGCTTCGACCACGAACTGCAGCAGCACGTCGCCCTGCTGCGCCCCGACTGCCAGCCTGATGCCGATTTCGCGCGTGCGCTCGGTCACCGTCACCAGCATCACGTTCATGATCCCGATGCCGCCAACCAGCAGGCTGATCGCGGCGACGCCGGCAACCCCCTGGCCGAGGCGCGTCATCATGCGCTGCGTGCGCTTGGCCTGGTCGCGGATGTCGGCAACGGTAAAGTTGCTCTTGCGATCGCCTGTGATGCCGCGCCGCTCGCGCATCAGCTCGCGCACCTGCCGGATCACGGGGACGATCTGGCCGGCGGTCTGGGCCGTCACCAGGATCCGGTCGACGGCGGTATCGTTGGCGAGGCGGCGCTGATAGGCCGTCAATGGCGTCACCACCATGTCGTCGGCGTCGCTGTCGACGTCGGCGCTGAGGCTCTTGCCGATCACGCCGATGATCTGGCAACTGAATGTTCCCGCGCGCAGGGTCTGCCCGACGGGTGACTGCAGGCCGTAGAGCTCCGCGCGCGTGGTCTTGCCCAGCAGGCAGACGGGGCTGCCGAGGCTGGTTTCTGCCCGCGTGAAGGACCTGCCCTCGGCTATGGTCCAGCTGCGGATCGTGAACATCTCGCGCGTGGTGCCGATGACCTGTGTAGCGGTCTCGCGGCCATTGGCGATCACGATGTAGTAATCGGCGACCGAGGGTGCCACCTCGGCGATACCGGTGACACCGGCTCGGATCGCCATCGCATCGTCGGCCTTGAAGGGGATCCTGAAGTCCTCACCCGGCTCGCGGCGCGGTGAGACGACCACGAGGTTGCGCGCAAGGGCCTGGGCATCCTTCATGATCCGCTGCGAGACGCCTTCGATCACCGAGATCACGGCGATGACCGAGGCCACGCCGATGATCATGCCCAGCGCCGAAAGCGCCGTACGCAGGACATTGGCCCGCAACTCGCGCAGGGCCATGAGGATGGTGCTCAGGAACATGGTCCCAGAGTATCCCCCGGGAATAACCAAGCAAGTCTTGACGCCGGCTGCGGGTCCTCACTTTGGCGTGATGCGGGCCCGGCCCTTCCCCCCCTTTTCCCGGGAATTGCGTCCTGCGCCGGCTTCATGTAGGCATGGCCCCCTTCTCCGGCGCCGGTTTAGCTCAGGGGTAGAGCAACCGCCTTGTAAGCGGTAGGTCGTGTGTTCAAATCACACAACCGGCACCATTTCTCCCCGCACATCTTCCTCTCATCTGGAACGCGAGCTGTCATCCCGGACGCTAGCGAAGCCCGGTCGCGGGAAGCGGCCGGTGGCGGAGCTTGCGCGCCGGGACCCCGCTTCCTTCTGCGCGCATCAAAGCGGGGTCCCGGCTCTAACACTCGCTTCCAGCAGCTTCGCTGCTGGGCTCGTGTAACGGCCGGGATGACATGGTGAGGTGGGGTGCTGTTACATTTATCTTGTCATCCCGGACGCTAGCGCAGCCCGGCCGCGGCATGCGGCCGGTGGCGGAGCTTGCGGGCCGGGACCCCGCTTCCCTCCCGCAGAGATCAAAGCGGGGTCCCGGCTCTAACACTCGCTCCCAGCAGCTTCGCTGCTGGGCTCGTGTAACGGCCGGGATGACGGGGAATGGGGTTATACTCATAGCGCAACGCCAACTCGCTTACACCGTTCCTATAAAAATTCGTCATGGCCGCGTCGCGCGGCAGCGCGAACCGGCCACCCAGTGTTACCGCCAGCATCTCGGGCGTCCTCGCAGCGCTTTGTCATCAGCCGCCGGGGGCGCAGCGGCAC